>NZ_LZGZ01000249.1:0-1289 GCF_001690515.1 Gilliamella sp. Fer4-1
GCAGCCAGACAAAAAGTGGCAGGCAGCAGAAATTGCTAAACAATTTGCTATGAGTGAATCAACTTTACGGCGTCATCTTGCTTTAGAAGGATATAATTTATCCAAAATTATCTTAGATATAAGAATGAATTTTGGTTTAATGCTGTTACAAACCACCCAAAAAACGATCCTACAAATTGCCCAAGAAGTGGGATATGAATCAGGCTCTCGTTTTGCTTTTTACTTTAAACAACGTTTTGGGTTTTCACCAAAGAGGCTACGTTAGTCAATTTTTTATCACTACCATTTAATTTTATTTATTAAATTGTTTTTTATGCATGTCCATTACCATGGTTTCTCAGACTATAGTATATAGCGCTAGCAATTCCTACAGATTATCAATTATTTTATCATAGTAATCAATTTTTATGATATAAAGTTTACAAGTGCTAAGCCAATTGATACGATGCGTCTCTCATTATTTTCTTTATATTCATCAATTATGCTTTATCTTATTTTTGTAACAATTATTTGGTCGTTTTCGTTTAGTTTTATTGGTGTTTATATCAGTGGACAGGTTGATACTTGGTTTGCTGTAGTTATGCGTGTTTTGTTAGCATTTATTACCTTTTTACCTTTTTTATGCTTTAGAAATATTAAGCTTAAAACCCTATTTCTTTTAATGGGTGTTGGGGCTTGTCAATTAGGGATTATGTACTTTTTTTATTATAATTCCTTCCAATATATTTCAGTACCTGAAGTGCTGTTGTTTACCATTTTTACACCTATTTATGTCACGGTTATTTATGATTTACTGCAACGTCATCCATTAAGATTGAGTTACCTTTTTACGGCAATAATAGCAGTTATTGGTGCAGCTATTATTCGTTATGATCATATTAGTGCAAACTTTATTATTGGCTTTTTATTAATTCAAGGGGCTAATATTGTTTTTGCCTTAGGGCAGGTTGGTTATAAAAGAATTATGGAGATATATCCAATGCCTCAACATCAGGCTTTTGCTTGGGTTTACTTGGGGGCGGTAATTGTGGCAACAGTAGGTTGGTTGCTTTTTGGCGATGCATCAAAATTACCTACAACTATTTTACAATGGAGCATTATTATCTGGCTTGGCGTAGTGGCTTCTGGCATATGTTACTTTTTATGGAATTATGGTGCGACAAAAGTGAATTCGGGCACTTTGGCTATTATGAATAATGTGGTTATTCCAACAGGGATTTTGGTGAATGTGGCGATTTGGCATCAATCAATAGACTGGGTACGCTTTATATTGGGTAGTGCAGTCATTA
>NZ_LZGZ01000250.1:0-1828 GCF_001690515.1 Gilliamella sp. Fer4-1
GAGCTAGTTTTACTCCGCGTGAATTGGCTAACCTCACCATTGAGTTTTATCGTCGTAATTATATTGAGGGCTTATTTATTAGTTCGGGCATAGTTAGAAGTCCCGATCATACCATGGAAAAAATGATTAGAGTGGTAAAAATTTTGCGCCATGAGCACGATTTTAATGGTTATATTCATATGAAGGCGATCCCTGGCGCAAGTAACGAGCTAATTAATAAAGCTGGCATATTAGTTGATAGGATGAGTGTTAATTTGGAAATTCCAACCGAAGAAAATCTTAAATTATTAGCACCTGATAAAGATCACCAAAGCATCTATCAGCCTATGCGTCAAATTCATCAAAACCTATTAGAAAATATTGAAGATCGCAAAAAATTTCGTGCTACACCCAAATTTGTACCCGCCGGTCAAAGTACACAAGTTATTATTGGTGCAACAGATGAATCAGATAAACAGATATTACAATTAACGGCCAAACTTTACAAACGACCTAGTATGAAGCGGGTTTACTATTCGGGATTTATTCCTGTAAATGGTTACGATAAACGTTTACCTGTAGTGCAAGAGGTGCCAAGAGTACGTGAAAACCGTTTATATCAAGCGGACTGGTTACTGCGTTTTTATGATTTTAATGTTGATGAAATTGTTAACGATCAATACCCCGATCTTGATTTGACTGTCGATCCTAAGCTATCTTGGGCCATCCGCAACCCACAATGCTTTCCAGTTGATGTTAACCGTGATAGCTACCAAAAAATTTTGCGGGTGCCAGGTATTGGTATTAAATCGGCCAAGTTGATTGTGATGGCAAGGCGTCATCGAAAGCTTACTTTTGATGCGCTTAAGCGCATTGGCGTTGTTTTAAAGCGTGCGCAATTTTTTATTGTTTATCATGAAATGAGGAAATTTAAAGTGCTTGATTCATCGGCCGAGTATATCCGACTCTCTTTGCAAGATCCCCCTTTGTTAGAGGCAAAGCAAGATAATATTCCACAGCAACTAGTCATGGGATGGTAGAGCATGTTAGCATTCTATTACGATAAAAGCTTTGAAGGATTATTATGTGCGGTATTTGAGGCTTTTAAGCTCAAAAAAATGCCTGAATGTTTGTTAGCTACAGAGCAAGTAGAGCCACTATTAGTATCTGACACACATCATGTCGAATTTGATAATGCCAAATATGAGCGTGTTCGAAAGGCATTAATTAACAAACTTAGTAAAGTTGCTCTACGCCATTTAATGTATGTTTGGTTATCTGAACTGCCCGAAAGTGATTTAATCGTTTTTCGCTATATTTGCAAGGTATTTAAATCATCTCAATCAATCGAAACCGATTTTGCCGATCAAGATGTGCTGGCGGTACATGATATCGCTAAAAAAGTTAGTCGAGAACGGCATCGTGTGATCCAATTTGTACGTTTTAGTGCTATAAATAATCCTGTTAAAGATGTGTTTAATGATAAAGAAGATAAAATCTATTTTTCAATCATTGCTCCTATATATAACGTATTGCCGTTGGTACTAAAGTTTTTTAAAGATCGTTTTGCTGATCAAAAGTGGGCTATCTATGATGAAAAGCGCGAATATGGTTATATTTATAATTTACATAGCATTAAACCCGTTTCGCTGACTGATAAAAATGATTTGATTATTAACAGTCAAGTGAATAAAAATTATCTAGCTAGGGATGAAGCATTATTTCAAACCATGTGGTTACGTTATTGTAATGCGTTAACTATCAAAGAACGAATCAACCCAAAATTACAAAGGCAACAAATGCCAAGTCGATTTTGGCATTTGTTGCCAGAAATGAAACTCATGTTGAA
>NZ_LZGZ01000251.1:0-4898 GCF_001690515.1 Gilliamella sp. Fer4-1
ATTTATTTACTGATCGGGATGAGCAGCCCCAAATTAATACAGACGTAGCAAAAGAACCCGCTACCGACGAAAATCATGACCTTTTTGAAAATGAACAACAACTTAATCTAATCCAAACAACCAAGGAAAAACATGTTGATGTTGATACCAATAATCAAATTAACCATAACAACAAACCTGAAAAACTAGATATAAATAAAGAAGATCCCGCAACCGAAATTATCGTATTAAATGTCACTGGTATTAATGGAAAATTACTTCAAGGTGATGTACTACTTGCAAGTATTATGCAATCAGGTTTTCAATTTGGTGATATGAGAATTTTTCACCGCCATGTAGATCCTGCAGGTAACGGTTCAATATTATTTAGTTTAGCTAATATGGTCACACCAGGATATCTGGATCCTGAAACAATGCATGAATTTACCACACCAGGTGTATCTATTTTTATGATAGCTCCAACTGAAGGTAACAATCAGCAAAACTTCAAATTAATGTTACAAACAGCACAACGCATAGCGGATGATGTCAACGGTGTGGTATTAGATGATGAACACCATATGCTGACACCACAAAAAATCGACAGTTACAAAGAGCGAATTAAAAAGTCTTGTAACAAAATTTAACCACAACATCAATATTTATCAGTAAATTTAACACAAATCACCAACCACGGTTGGTGAGTGCGAATAAATATTGATGAAAAATGTTTATTTAAATGATCTCATTTAATCATACATTATTTCAATTAAAGTTGTAATAATATTCCCAAACCCGACGTTTTAATTTAAGAGTCTATTATCATGTCCCTATCGAATAAAACTGAACACTCAGTAAATTTAACTGAATCGATTGAAGATATAACAAAACAATTGACCTCGCTACGAAGCCTAATTAGGCATCATGAGTACTGTTATTATGTGCTTGACACCCCAGAAATTCCCGATGTTGAATATGATAAATTAATAAAACAGCTACAAACTTTAGAACAACAATATCCAGCTCTTATTACTCCCGATTCACCAACACAAAGAGTTGGTGGCACCCCATTAGAGCAATTTTCATCGATAAAGCATGAAATACCTATGCTATCACTTGATAACGTCTTTGATGATACTGGTTTTATTGCATTTAACAAACGAGTTAAAGATCGTCTTCATTTTAATGACAATGAACATATTGAATATTGTTGTGAGCTCAAACTTGATGGACTTGCCGTCAGCCTACTTTATGAAAATGGGCACTTTATACAAGCTGCAACACGAGGTGATGGAACAACTGGCGAAGACATCACCGCAAATGTAAAAACCATAAAAGTGATTCCGTTAATTTTAAAAGGTGACAACATCCCAACTCGATTAGAAGTGCGCGGTGAAGTATTTATGACACACAAAGGATTTGAGAAACTCAATTCAGACGCAGAAAAACGCAATGAAAAGATATTTGCCAATCCACGTAACGCAGCCGCTGGGTCATTAAGACAATTGGATCCTAAAATCACCGCTAAACGGCCACTGACATTTTTTTGTTACGGTGTAGGCATTGTCGAAGGTGTTGCATTACCTAACACTCATTATGATCGCCTAATGCAATTTAAAGCGTGGGGATTACCAGTAAGTGATAAAGTAGAAAAACGTCAAGGTGCGCAAGCTGCTTTAGACTATTTTAAACAAATTGGTGAACAACGAATGTCATTAGATTTTGATATTGACGGAGTGGTCATCAAAGTCAATAGCATTGAACAACAAAATAAACTGGGCTTTGTTGCTCGTGCACCAAAATGGGCTACCGCATTTAAATTCCCCGCCCAAGAAGAAGTGACACAATTAAACAAAGTAGACTTTCAAGTTGGACGCACAGGAGCAATTACTCCCGTAGCCAGACTTAAACCTGTTTCAGTGGCGGGTGTTATTGTCAGCAATGCAACATTACATAATAGTGATGAAATTGCTCGATTAGGTATCCGTGAAGGCGACTATGTAACAATACGTCGAGCTGGTGATGTTATTCCTAAAATTGTTGCTGTTATATTAGATAGAAGGCCCAAAAACACAAAAGAAATCATATTTCCAACGCACTGCCCAATTTGTGGCTCACAAATAGTTCGAGATGAAGGTCAAGCCGTTTCACGTTGTGCAGGAGGTCTAATTTGCCCTGCACAACGCAAAGAAGCCTTAAAGCACTTTGTTTCACGCCGAGCAATGAACGTAGATGGGATGGGTGATAAACTTATCGAGCAACTAGTTGATAAAGATTATGTTAAAACTCCTGTAGATTTATATAAACTAACACAGCCAATGCTATGTAACTTAGATAAAGTTGGCGAAAAATCTGCTAATAATTTACTAAATGCACTAGAAGCATCTAAAAATACAACATTAAACCGCTTCATCTTTGCGCTTGGCATTCCCAATGTTGGTGAAGTTACAGCCGAGAATCTGGTTAACCAGCTTGGCAGTTTACCAGCAATTGAAAATGCCTCACTTGAACAGCTACAAACAGTAAATGACATTGGCGCCGTTATTGCAGAAAGCATTATAGACTTTTTCCAAGAACCGCATAATCGCGATGTCATTGAACAATTAACCAGCAATGAAATTGGCATTCACTGGCAAGATCTTAATCTACAAGAACAAAAATCTGACTCTAATTCACCTTTTTCAGGTAAAACTATAGTATTAACTGGTACTTTATCGGTTTTAACACGAGATGAAGCCAAAAACAAATTAAAGCAACTCGGTGCCAAAGTAACAGGTAGCGTATCAAAAAACACCGATCTAGTTATTGCTGGAGAAGCCGCTGGATCTAAACTAAATAAAGCCCAAGAATTGGGAATAAAAGTGATTGACGAGCAGGAAATGCTAAATTTAATTGCTCAATAAATATAAATTTTATTGGTGCTAATTAATAGATTGATTAAAATAACGAGTATCAAAAAACAAGGAGGATATTATGCCTTTATTAGATAGTTTTAAAGTTGATCATACAAAAATGAAAGCACCTTTTGTGCGAATTGCAAAAACAATGATAACCCCAAAAGGCGATGACATTACTGTGTTTGATCTTCGCTTTACTATTCCAAACAAAGACAATTTACCTGAAAAAGGGATTCATACATTAGAGCATTTATTTGCAGGATTTATGCGTGAGCATCTTAGCAGTGATAAAATTGAAATCATCGACATCTCACCAATGGGATGCCGTACAGGATTTTACATGAGCTTAATTGGCAAACCCAACGAGGAATTAGTTGTTGATGCATGGCAAAAATCAATGCATGCAGTATTAGCTGTAAAATCACAAAACCAGATTCCTGAATTAAACGAATATCAGTGTGGTACTTATAAAATGCACTCATTAGATGAAGCCAAAACCATTGCTGAACAAATTATAAAATCGGGTATTGGCATATGTCATAATGATGAAATTGCATTGACGGATGAACAACTAGCTAAAATAAATAACTAGGAGCAAACTATGCCAAATGTCGTTATCGACTTTTTAGAAGGTCGTACAATAGAGCAAAAAAGAGAAATGGCAAAACGCGTCACTAATGCTATTGTTGAAACCCTCAACTGCAAGCCAGAAGCCGTACAAATTATCATGCACGAAATATCAAAAGATCAGATCGCTAATGGTGGCGTGCTGCGCAGTGATAAAGATTGATATTAACATTAAAAAATTATTGGTAAAACAGACAAGATCAATAAGTTAAAATCGCTCTTATATTACATTTTGTAAAAAAATCTCAAATATAAAACATTTGAGATTTTTTATTCTAACAACTTTTGCTGTTTTATAAACATTCAATCATAAATGAATTGACCGCTATTTAACCAAAAACTTAATGTTTACAATGACAGTGATGCAAATGAAGTAAGTGCCCCATCTTGCTTGCTTTTGTTTCTAAATAGTGTTCATTATTAGGATTTTCGCCAACTTCCAATGGCTCACGTTGTGTAATTTTAATTCCAGACTGTTCAAGCACTCTTATTTTTTCTGGATTGTTGGTTAATAAACGTATCTGAGATACACCTAATAACGTCAACATATCAGCACATAGAGTAAAATCACGTTCATCGGCTGCAAAACCCAACTTTTCATTGGCTTCAACAGTATCTAAACCTTGATCTTGTAACGCATAAGCCCTAATTTTATTTAATAAACCTATATTACGTCCTTCTTGGCGATGGTAAATTAAAACACCTTTGCCTTCTTTTGCAATTTGTTTTAAAGCTGCCTCTAACTGAAAACCACAATCACAGCGTAAACTAAAAAGCGCATCGCCAGTTAAGCATTCAGAATGAATTCTTGTAAGAACTGGTGTATCATCGGATATATCACCAAATACTAATGCAGCATGATCCTTTTTTGTTGCAATTTCTTCAAATCCAACAATAGTAAAACATCCCCATGGCGTTGGCAGTTTTGCTTGTGCAACACGTTTTAATTGCATTATTGTCTCCGTTTTAAGTAAAACATAAAAAATATTTTATAAAAATAAATTTATCTTCTATGCTAAAATATTAAGCAAGATTATACTTAATTGAGTTTATAAATGGGTTTAGTAATAAAAAAAACAATAGCCATACTAGCTATTTTCTTGATTGCACCTTTAATTATTATAGCCATAAATTGGCATTGGCAACCAGCATCATTAAATAATACATCTAAATATTTATTCTTAATAACTGAAACAGCAAGCTTTCCTTGGGCAATAATTACATCGACAATTTTATTTTTAGTCTTTTGCCTATTACAGTCCAGTAAAACCAAAAATAAAATTATATTATTATGGTTGCTTCTTGTTAGCGCAATATTAAGTGGGCAAATAATTAAACACTTTTTAAAATTGCAAACAGCTGAACCAAGGCCTTATGTACTTTGGATGGAAAAAG
>NZ_LZGZ01000252.1:0-438 GCF_001690515.1 Gilliamella sp. Fer4-1
ACTTAAAAGTCTCATATAAACCACTAAGAAAATTTCTAAACCGCTTACGCAGCGGTGAACTAGATTATATCAAACATAGCCTTTTGTTTTAACTAAAATTTAGCCATTTTTCCAAAAATAACCCTTTTTTCTAGCACTGAAATTAATCTATATTTTTCAATGAATTATAAAGCAAGTTAAAAAAAGGGTTATAGAATTGTCATCAAAAAACACCGGAAAAACTTTAATAAAATCAATGCCTTTCCTGACTGGTTTTTTGGGTTAGTTATGTCGAATAATTGGTAATACTTTATTCCAGTTTGTAGTAAGATGACTTGTAATTATATGCGCTGTTTCCCGTTCAATAACTTTTCTAGCCTGTCTTAACGTATATTTATAATCATAAGCCATGGAGTAAAAAGCTCCCGTAAAACGGGAATCTATTGCACGCAATGCAGG
>NZ_LZGZ01000253.1:0-4727 GCF_001690515.1 Gilliamella sp. Fer4-1
TTAATGGACAAGGATTATCCACTTTTAATTGCAATTGCAATTGCAATTGTTGGCTTAATTTTATTAAGAGGCTTATCTAATTACGCTTCAACTTATTGTCTTGCTTGGTTATCAGGAAAGGTAGTGACTAAATTTAGGCAAATGATCTTTAACCATTTACTCAAAAGTCCTATAAGTTTTCATGATAAGCAATCTGTTGGTGATCTTGTTTCTGTTGTTACTTTTAATACTCAGATGCTATCAAAAGCTTCATCTGACGCATTAATTATACTCATTCGTGAGATAGCATATGCGATCGGATTATGTATAGTTATGTTATATGGAAGTTGGAAATTAGCCTCAGTTCTGATTATTTTGGTTCCAATGATCATTTTTATTGCACAATTTATTGCAAAAAAGTTCAGGGAAACAATTGCATCAATGCAACAAGGAATGGGACAAATTACCACCGCCAGTGATGAAATGTTAAAGGGGCACAAAGAAGTATTGATTTTTAATGCTAGAGAATATGAAAAAGGTAATTTTAACTATATTACAGATTGTGTTAGGCGTGGTATGTTAAAAATAGAAGTTGTTTCCAGGTTATCTACACCAATTATTCAGCTGGTTGCCACCTTAGGATTAGGATTCATACTTTATTTGGTTGCTAGCCAGAATTTAGATATTACACCTGGTTCTTTTACTGTAGTTTTTTCTGCAATGATTGCCGTTATGCGGCCGTTAAGAGAACTAACAAGTTTGCATGTAGAGCTTCAAAAAGGATCAATTGCATGTGAATCATTATTCGATCTTTTGGATTCTCCACTAGAGAATGATCATGGTTCTATTGTTGTAGAAAGGGCTAAAGGAGATATAGAGTTTAAAAATGTGACTTATACTTACCCTACAAGGAATATACCTGCTTTAAACAATATTTCTTTGAAGATAAAAGCCGGTCAAACAATAGCATTAGTTGGTCGTTCAGGTGCAGGTAAATCTACAATTGCAAGCTTAATTCCTCGTTTTTATGATGTTTCGCAAGGTGAAATATTATTAGACTCCATAAATATTCAAGAATATACATTGAGATCATTGCGTAAACAAATTGGTTATGTTTCTCAAAATGTACATTTATTTAATGGAACAATTGCGGAAAATATTGCTTATGGTGAAAAAGAACTTTATAGCAGAGATGATATAATTAAAGCCGCTAAGTTAGCTAATGCAATTGAATTTATTAATAGATTAGAGCAAGGTATTGATACTGAAGTCGGTGATAATGGCGTTTTATTATCAGGAGGTCAGCGACAACGCATTGCAATCGCTCGTGTTTTATTACGCGATAATCCAATATTGATTTTTGATGAAGCAACGTCAGCATTAGATAATGAATCGGAACGTCTTGTTCAAGATGCAATAGAGGTTCTACAAAAAAACCGAACATCAATTATAATTGCTCATCGCTTATCTACTATTGAAAAAGCAGATCGAATTTTAGTTATTGACGATGGAAAAGTTATTGAAGATGGAAACCATCAATCATTAATCAATTTAAATGGAACTTATGCTCAAATGCATAAAATGCAATTTAATACTTAAAATTAATATATAATGAATAATATGACTAAACAAAGCAAGCTTGTACACATAAATGATATTGATAAGGATTCTTCAACATGGAAAACTTTCTTAAAATTATGGCCATTAATTGCAGAACATAAGTTTATTTTATTCTTGTCTGTTGTTTTATTAATTGCTAGTGCTTTTGCTGATACTTCATTAATTGGATTACTACGCCCATTGCTTGATCGAGGTTTTTCTATGAATGATCAAGAATTTTTATTGATGGCACCATTTTATATTTTTGGGCTAGTCTTATTAAGAGGTGTGGCTAATTATGGTTATTCTATTTTTCTATCATTAATCTCAGGTAAAATAGTGATGAAAATTCGACAAAGGCTTTTTGGTCATTTTGTTGATGCTCCAGTTAGTTTTTATGATCAAAACTCGACAGGAAGACTATTATCGAGGATTACCTATGATACAGATCAAGTTGCATCTTCTTCATCTGATGCTTTAATAACGATAGTGCGTGAATCAGCTTTCATTTGTGGGTTATTTTATACTATGTTTAGTAATAGCTGGCAGCTCTCTCTATCTTTGATTATTATTACACCAATTGTAATTGGTTTAATTACCTTGATTTCTGTTAAGTTTAGAAAACTAGCTAAAAATATGCAAAATTCAATGGGTGGCATTACTATGTCTGTTGAACAGATGTTAAAAGGACATCGAGAAATTATTATATTTGGTGCACAAGAAGAAGAGTCAAAAAACTTTGATAAAGTGAGTAATAAATTTCGCCGTGATAGTATGCGATTGGTTTCTATTTCTGCGCTATCAACTCCTGTAGTTCAGGTTATTATTTCTTTTGCAATTGCATTTGTACTATTAACTGCAAGTAATCCTGATTTGAATATTACTCCAGGTGAATTTACAGTTGTTTTTTCTTCATTAGTCGCATTGATGCAACCGATAAAAAGCCTAACCAGTGTGAATGCTGGATTTCAAAGAGGTATGGCTGCTTGCCAAACACTATTTGCCTTATTAGAGCAGCCAATAGAAAATGATAAAGGCCATTTAAATATAGCAAAAGTTAAAGGTGATATTATTTTTGATAATGTATCATTTGGATATGAAACTAGAAGCGACCTTGCTTTGCAAAATATTAGCTTTTCTGTCTCTGCTGGTAAAACCATTGCTTTAGTGGGACAATCGGGTTCTGGAAAAACAACAATTGCTAGCCTATTAACTCGTTTTTATGATACTTCACACGGTGAAATTTTAATTGATGGTATTAATATACAAGATTTTACTTTATATTGCTTAAGAAACCAGGTTGGATTAGTGTCTCAGCATGTTCATTTATTTAATGACACTATCGCCAATAATATCGCATATGGTAAAATTGGTGAATATTCTCAAGATCAAATAGAAGAAGCAGCTAAAAAAGCTTATGCCTATGATTTTATAAAAGGACTAGAAAAGGGTTTTGATACTATAGTCGGAGAGAGTGGAGTATTATTATCTGGAGGTCAACGCCAACGTATTGCAATAGCAAGAGCTTTATTACGAGATACGCCAATTCTTATTTTAGATGAAGCTACATCAGCCCTAGATACGGAGTCAGAACGAGCAATACAAAAAGCCTTAGAAGAACTACAAAGAGGACGAACATCTATCGTTATTGCTCACCGGTTGTCAACTATTGAAAATGCAGATGAAATATTAGTTATGAATGAAGGAAAAATTATTGAAAAAGGCTCTCATTCAGATTTATTAAATAAAAATAGCATTTATGCAAAACTGTATAAAAGCAATTTTAATGATTGAAAATATTGCATATTTAAATGATTATATTACAGTTTAAAATTTATTTAATGAAGAATATTGTTTGAATTTACTTTTAATATTTAAACAAGGATGTTGTTTAGTTATTACGCATTTTAGCAATGCTTGTTTGGTTGACATTGGGCAAGGATGATTTTTTATAAATTTTAAAATATAAGGAATATTTCTAAAAATATTAGGTTTATTGTCGATGTAAATTCGTATTAGTAGCTTTAGCAGTCCCAGTTCTTGAATAAGACTTTCTTTTTCTTGTTTTGATTGTAATTTATTTGACTTTAATACTGATTCTAAATAGGTTGCATTCATTACTAAAATATAATTACGTTTAGCTATTTCTGATAAAGGCAATTCAATGATATTTGTAATACATTTGTTTAAGACATTTTTTAATGTATTGGTATATAAATAGTCAATGTTTTGCATTGATAATGAGGAAGATCGAACACGGTGGAAGTATGCATCTTTATTTTTTAAATAATATGTGGCTTTTGCTTTCGATATAATAGAGAGAGAAATAAGATGATCCTCATGATTTTTTCCAATGAATTTTTCTTTAAATAATTTTTGATTAAATATATATCTCCATACGACACCAGAATAATTCTTTTTTTCTAATAAATAACTGAATAAATCTAATCCTGACTTAAAAAACTTTGGTTTTTTAGGCGAGAATTGACTTGATTTAAGATGTGTCTTACTGTCTTGAAAAGAGGTATAGTCAAAATAAAAAAAATCTAAATTTGGCTCTATATTTAATATTGCTGCAAACTCATCAAATAGATTTATGTTTATAATATCATCAGAATCAATAAAAAAAATATAATTGCCTGATGCTATTTCAATTCCTTTATTTCTAGCTACGCTTACACCAAGGTTAGATTGTTGAACAATCTTTATGTAGCTCCATTTTGATGCATATTGTTGAAGGATTAATAGAGTGTTATCGGTTGAACCATCATCAATACAAATGATCTCTTTCGGTAAACAGCTTTGATTTATGAGAGAGTTCAAGCAATCAGCAATATAGTCCTCTACATTATAACAAGGGATAATTATAGAAATATCAGTTATTTTATTTGTCATATAGTATTTTTCCATGGCTATTTTTTTAGAAATAACTTATATTTTAAATAAACGCCATAGTAATAAATAGATTTGCAATAAGATCCTTGCTTCATTAGATATTTAGCATAGTTTCTAATTGATGAACTATTACCACTTAATGGTAACTCGTCGTCTTTCCATGGAGAGAGTTGAAAATAATATTCAAATATTTTAGAAAGGTATACTTTAAACCAAGGTTTATTTTGTGAAATATAATGTAAAATTACTGTATA
>NZ_LZGZ01000254.1:0-19783 GCF_001690515.1 Gilliamella sp. Fer4-1
TTGCGCCAAATTAGATAAAAAAAACCCTAGATAAACTAGGGCTGCATTAAATTGCAAGGAATGGATGAAAGGAAATAAAACAATGAAACAATAATGTCTAGCCTCATGAATCATTGTGTAGCTACTATAGCAAAGACAAACCAACTGATTGGTGACATAAACATTACAAAATGGTCATTAATATATCATGATTGATTTAATGTTTATCATTTATTCTATAGCAGTATTATGCAATTTCGACAATCAGGCAAACAACAAAGGAAGTATTCAAATATGAAATTGTTAGTAGTTGAAGATGAGCAAAAAACAGGTGAGTATCTTCGTCAAGGTTTAGTTGAATCTGGATTTGTTGTTGATCTAACAAACAATGGTCTTGATGGTTATCATAGAGCGATGACAGAAGATTACGATTTAATTATTTTAGATGTCATGTTACCTGACATTGTGGGTTGGAAAATTGTTCAGTCACTGCGTGAGGCTGGCAAAGATACCCAAATTATGTTGCTCACTGCTATGGGCAGTGTTGAGGATAAAGTAAAAGGCCTTAACTTAGGTGCAGATGATTATTTGGTCAAACCTTTTTCGTTTGCTGAATTACTGGCTCGGGTTAAATCCTTGCTTCGACGTAATGTCCCACAGGTTAATAATTCTCAATTGAGTATTGCTGATCTAGTCATGGATCTTCCTAAGCGTACGGTAACACGTGGCGATAAGCGCATTGATTTAACCAATAAAGAATTTTTATTATTAGAGTATTTTTTACGTTACCCAGGTGAAGTATTACCACGTTCCTTAATCGCTTCTCAAGTTTGGGATATGAACTTTGATAGTGATACCAATGTCATTGATGTCGCAATTCGACGCTTACGTAATAAAATTGATGCCGATTTTGAGCCTAAATTAATTCATACAGTCCGCGGAATGGGGTATAAGTTAGATGTCTTGGATGAACCCGAATAAGTTAATCTCATTACGTTTGCCTCTTATTGTTTGTTTAATAACGTGTGGTTTACTTTATTGCTTCAGCTTTCTAATTGAACGTTCTTTTGAAAAACTTTCAATTCAGCAAAATGTGTCCGAACTTAATTCGGTTATTGACTCTATTGAGCGTGAGCTTGTTTATTATTCTCCCGACGAGAACCGTGATGAGTTTATTCAAAATTTGTTATTAATTTTGACAGGGCACCATCGGTTATTTGTTTATATTATTGATGATCAGGGAAAAATAGTCTACCGAACTCGTGGACCCAATCTAGCTTTTGCTAAAACTCAAATTGATTTTGATAACATTGTTGAAAATCACAGAACAGATATTTGGAATCAAGATAAATCATCATATCGAGTTGCGGCCTCATATGTTGCCATTGAAAATGGCAAGCACTATACCACAATCGTTGCTATTGGTCGTGATCTACAGATTGAATTTATTCGACGTTTACGTGACGGTTTAGGTTTACTTATTGGTATTGCTTGTATTTTGGTATTAATTGGTTCTTTTATTAGTATCTATTTTACCCAAAAACCGATTAATCGATTGATTAAAAAGATTGAAAAAATTAACCTTAAAAGTTTGAATTACCGTATCCCTACTTCTTTAGTGCCAATTAAATACGTGAGTTTGGTCAAAGCATTTAATGATATGCTTAATCGTATGGAGGATGTGTTTCATCGGCAACGCAATTTTACAGCGGATATTGCCCATGAAATGCGAACTCCAATTACTAATCTAACTACTCAAACGCAAATTGTGCTCAATAATGCTAGAACGACAGATGAATATCGTGAGATTTTATACTCTAATTTGGAAGAATATGAAAAAATGTCACAGATGATTTCCGATATGCTGTTTTTGGCTCAAGCAGATAATCGCCAATTGGTGCCTAATTTAATTGATATTGATTTACATAATATGATCACATTAATGTGTGAGTATTTTGAGCCACTGACTGACGAGAAAAATATCACTTTCAACCTTGGTGGTAATTGTTCTCATATTCAAGGTGATAAAATGATGTTGGGACGAGCAATCAGTAATATTTTATCTAATGCTATTCGTTATACTCCAGAAAATCAGGTAATAACCATAACATTAAAGCAAGTGAATGAAAAACGTGTGCAAATTGTTATTTCTAACCCAGGTAAAAAAATTGACAGTAAGCATTTGCCACATCTTTTTGACCGATTTTATCGCGTTGAGGAATCACGCCATCGTAACGGAAATGATAGCGCGGGCACTGGAATAGGGCTTGCGATAGTTAAATCTATTATTGAAACGCATAAAGGTACGATTTCTGCCGAATCTGACGAGCAATCGACACGCTTTATTATCAATTTACCAACTGCTATTTAACATCAAAGTCACTAATCAATAAATTAGCTGCTGCATAAGCAGCTTTATCTTTTAGTTCTTGTGGTACAAGGTCGTTAAGCACAACTTCATTTAACACTTGCATGACAGCACCTAAGGCATCTTCAATATAACCGAGATCATTACTGCCAATTTGTGCGTATTTTTCATAAATAAGATCGCTATATTTTTTCATTAAATTCGCTCCTTGAGGTGCCGTTATAAAAAATTAGTCAATTGTTGGTAAACTTGCTCGGCTTGAATAGTTTGCATCATTTTTTCGTTTGAGATAATGCTAAATTGGTTTTTTCCATAACCACCAATCAAATTTGGATCAGTTTCACCAAATAAAGTGATATTTGGGCGATCTAGTGCTGCGGTTAGATGGCTTAATCCGGTGTCTACTGAAACCACTGCTTTTGCCCCAGCAATAATGGTTGCTATGTCGGAAAGCGATAGTTTGGGTAGCACTTCGACGTGTTTAAACCCGTGAGCTAGTCGAATTGCCCGTGCTTGCTCATGTGGCGCTCCCCAAGGTAATTTTATTTTTAAGCCTGTTGGTTCAACCAGTTTGATCAAATTTCGCCAGGCTTCTTCATTCCAATGCTTTTCATCTCGCGTTGTTGCGTGTAAAAAAATCAAGTATTGCTGATTATCATTGGGTAATGAAGATAAAAAATGTTGAGCAATTGCATAATCGCCAATTGAGTCAGGCTGTTTGTATTGTAGGCTTTGTGCAAACAATAATCTAATGCGCTCAATAGCATGCATTTGTTTCGGTATGCTGTGTTTTACATCATAAAACCAACTTGCAATGGGTTCTTTTATGCTTTTTCGATCTAAACCATGTTTAATGCCACGTGCTTCGCGTGTGATTAAAAAAGCACTCTTAATTAACCCTTGTGCATCAATTATACAGTCATATTCTTGCTGGCTAAGTGTTTGGATAAATTTATGGCGTTCTTGACGAACATTTTTAGCAAACCAATTTTTTCGCCAACGTCTTATCGCAACAGGAATTACTCTATCGACAGCAAAATGCCAGCTAGGTATTTGAGTAAAATTTTCTTCAACTACCCAATCAAATGTGATGTTAGATAAGCTATTGGCTGCATCGGTCAAAGCTGGTAATGTATGTAGCACATCACCCATTGAAGATGTTTTAACAACTAATGCACGCATTATTCATTACTCTTTTGACAACGCATAATAAGATTCATTAATGTTTCAAAAACACTATCTGGCTTAATATCAATTAAACTTTGATGATAACCTTGCTCGGTATCACCTCTACGAACACGATGGTATCCAGTCATTAAACGGATAATTTCTGCCTTATCTGATAGCGGCGGAGTAAAATCAGGGCTACTTGGCCCATAAAGAGCCACCAACGGTTTATTTAACGCAGCTGCCACATGCATTAATCCAGAATCGTTAGTTACAATCGCTTTACAAGCTGCAATTAAACTAACGGCTTGTTCCAATTGAGTTTGACCAGCCAAATTAATGCATTTATTTGCATAGGTCATTTTTGCCATAATCTGTTCACCTACATTTTTATCATTTGCTGAACCAAAAATAATAATTTTGGCATGCTGTTTAACAAGCATATCGGCAAGTGTAGCGTAATGATAATCAGGCCAACGTTTGGCAGGTCCAAATTCAGCACCAGGGCAAAAACCAATTAAAGGCTCTTCTTGAGTTATTGAAAAGGTTGATAGAGCTTGAGTTATTTCATCCTGCTTGACATTGAGCTTTGGCCACAATAGCGGATGTGGTAAATCGGAAGCTGAATGAATTTGATCTTTAGGATAAGCAAGCGCAATATAGCGTTCAACCATTAATGGAAAAGCTTGTTTATCAAGTTTACGTAAGTCGTTTAATATTCCATAGCGCATTTCGCCTTTCCAACCAGTGCGTTTAGGAATTTTTGCAAAAAAAGGTATCAATGCTGACTTGAATGAATTGGGCAATACAATGGCCTGATCATAATGATTATTTCGCAGTGATTTACCTATCTCACGACGTTTTGTTAAAGCAAACTCACCATGACCCAATGGCATTGTAATTGCTTGATTCACCTCTGGCATTCTATTTAATAGTGCAGAGCACCAAGCTGGTGCTAGCACATCAATTTCGTTACTGGGATCAAGTTGTTTTAATGTACGATATAGGCTTTGCGACATCATCATATCGCCAACCCATGAAGGGCCGATAATGAGTGTTTTCATTTGATCAGATCCTTTTTATTGCTCATTTAGCCATTTCATATATTCTGCGGTGCCTTCTGCAACAGTTTTAAACTCGATTGGGCATTTTGTCTGCCTAAATTTAGTTAAGTCAGCCTGCGTATAGCTTTGATAGCGTCCTTTTAGGTGTTCAGGAAAAGGAACATAATCAATTTCATCTTTTTTATGGTAATTAAGCACTGCATCGGCAACAGCTTGGAATGATTCTGCTCGGCCTGTTCCACAGTTATAAATCCCCGAGATTTTATTTTTCCAAAACCATAAATTGACCTCAACCACATCACTGACGTAAATAAAGTCACGTTTAAAATTATCGCTACCAGTAAATAGTTTCGGTTTTTCGCCTTTATTAATTTGTTCATTTAAATGAAATGCGACACTGGCCATACTGCCTTTATGTGATTCGCGAGGTCCATAGACATTAAAATAACGGAATCCGCAAACTGGCGAGTTAGCTTGTGGTAATAGGCCTCTTACATACTGATCAAACAAGAATTTAGAATACCCATAGACATTTAATGGTTTTTCATAAGCGCGATCTTCAATAAAGTTATCACTGCGCCCGCCATAAGTGGCGGCAGAGGAAGCATACAAAAATGGAATGTTGAAGTCTAAGCAGTAATGCAATAAATCTTTGGAATAGTCGTAGTTATTTTCCATCATAAACTTGCCATTCCATTCAGTGGTTGATGAACAAGCACCTTGGTGAAATATGACATCAATATCAAGATCTTCATGACTGATAATGGCTGTAATAAATTCATCTTTATCCATATAATCAGCAATATCTAAATCAGTCAAATTGGCAAATTTTGTGCCATCAGTTAAATCATCAACAACCAAGATATTTTTATATCCTTGGTCGTTTAAACCTTTAACAATATTACTACCAATAAATCCAGCGCCGCCTGTTACCACGATCATGTTTATTTTCCTTAACCAATAAAATCAATCCGCTTATGATACCGATTTATGGCAAAATTTTCGAGTAATCATTTTAAAAAACGTGAATGAAAGCCAGACTATTTATAAAATTATCTTAATTTTGCTGTAACTAAAATATATCTGGCCAAATTAAGATAAGGCTCAGTTTGGCAGTACTTTTGTTCAAGTTCTAATAGTTGCTCAAAGTGAGTTTCAGCTTTGGCTTTATTGGCAAGATAATCGTGGAAAATACGAATGCCTGTTTTTTGTAGGATGGTAAAATCGATTTGATTAAGCCATTGATATACATCAATGGGTTCCCTTGGAAAATCGGGCGAAAGCGTCTTTTTTTTGCGCTTAGCTAAACCTGCTTGTGTATAGCCAAAATTGCCTAATGTGACAGTTTTAAATAAAAGGGCATGATAGTTATAAAACATTAACGATAAGTAGCCATCGGGTTTAAGATGTTTTTTTAATGCTTTTAATAATGCAATTGGTTCAGCGATCCATTCTAATACAGCATGACAAATAACTAAATCAAAAGGTTGGTTAATTAAGCTATCAAGCTGCTGAATCGGGCAGCAAAGACAATTTATCTTTATGTTTTCTATCTGTGCTTTTTGTTTAGCAAGTGCTAACATTTGTTCTGAGATATCGCAAAGTGTGACTTGATGCCCAAGTTTTGCAAGACGGCAGGCAATTTGACCTTGCCCTCCGCCCGCATCAAGTATGGTTAGTGGCCTATTAGGTGGGTAGGTTGCTAGGATCTCTTCTAGTGTTTGCCAAACTATCACTTCGCGAATTTTACCTTTGGTTGTGCCATAAATGTTTTGTGCAAACTTGTTGCTGATATCATCAAAATTGCGATCTTGTTTATTCATAAGTTATTTTTGATTGTTCAACTGTTTTGCTTCATCATTTATTTGTGCTATTTTGTTTGCCATCTTCGTGTAGCATTGTTCCATTAATGCTCTAGCATCTTCTTTGCATAGATTTTTGGTTTCAATTGGTTCTAGCATTTCAACAATCATATGGCCATTATTTAAACGGTTTAATTTAATGTCATTGGTTTGCGATACACAAATTGGCACAATTGGTACACCAGCAGCAATTGCTGCTTTAAATGCACCTGTTTTAAATGGCAATAGTCCTCGACCACGGCTACGAGTGCCTTCAGGAAACATCCAGATAGATATACCGCGTTTCTTAATTTCATTGACGACTTTTCCGATTGTATTGCGCGCTTTTGATTTATTGTCCCGATCAATAAGAATATTGCCTGTAAGATAGTAAAGTTGCCCAAAAAAAGGAATCCAAGCTAAGCTTTTTTTACCTACGGTAACCGTTTTGGGCTGTAGTACATTAGCGGCTACGATTACATCGTAATTATCTTGATGATTAGCGATATATACGCAACTACCTAATTTATCAATATCAGGGTAGATGCGAGTATCAACTTTTATACCCATTATGGGTTTAAAGACAAACCCAAACAAATGAGCAAATCTTGCTACATTTTTGGGATTTCTTGGGTTAAGTAGGCAAAAAATGATGCCTAAGACACAAATGATAATACCAATTATTACAACGCTAATTAAGCGAAAAAGAAATACCATAATTTACCTCATAAGTTGATTTGGCGTATTATATACATAATCTGAGTTAATATACAGTTTGTTAAAAAACAGTTATTCAAGGAGGTTTATGCATAAATCGACTATTATTTGGGATGAAAATCAGATACCTGTTTCTACTTATTTTGATGATGTGTATTTTAATACGCAAGGCGCAATTGATGAAACAAAATATGTATTTATAGATGGTAATAATTTACAGCAACGCTTTGTTGAGCATAACAAAGATACCTTTGTTGTTGGCGAAACAGGCTTTGGCTCTGGATTGAGCTTTTTGATCTTATGGCAATCTTTTTTGCATTTTAGGCGTCATAACCCAGAACATATACTTAAATACCTTACTTTTTTTAGTATCGAAAAATACCCACTATCGTTAGATGAATTAATAAAGGTTCATGATAGTGTGATTTCTAAAAATACCCCCCTATTTTTGTTAGCTAGGCGACTTCAAAACGGTTTAATTAACTCTTCTTGCCAGTTTGATAACGTCAGTTTAGCGATATGTTATGCTGATATCAGCCATTTTTCGAAATTTTTAACTAAACAAAAGGTACTTGTTGATGCTTGGTTTTTTGATGGGTTTTCGCCAGCAAAAAATCCAGATATGTGGACAGAATCCTTATTTAAAGATTGTTATGCATTAACTGCCTTAAATGGCTCATTTGCCACTTTTACTGCGGCTGGATTTGTGCGGCGAAATTTGCTTAATGCAGGATTTAACGTGCTTAAACGTAAGGGGTATGGGGTTAAGCGTGAAATGTTAATTGGTTATAAAGATAAGCAGCCTTGCCAAGGAGTTTGGCAAGGCAAAATGGTTATTTAAGTTTTATTCAGCTTAAAAATCAAATTGATAAATTAGATCTAATGTTTGCGCTAAGCTTGATGTGGCATCTAAATAGAGGCTCGGCATTAAACGATAACGTAAAGTAAATGTAGCTAATGAATCAAATATACCAACGCCATATTTGAGTTGCAAATTAGGTAATATATAACCGCTAACCACAACTTTAGAGCTATTGCCTGCGCCTTGTGTATCAAGTGTTAGATTTTTGATACCAAATAGGTTACCGATATCGCCAACATATTTACCTGTTTTTGCTGTGCCAATACCAACTAGCAGTGCTGTCATCATGTCGCTATCACTTTGTTCTGTGCTATCAAGCCCTTGACCGCGAATTATGTAGGAAAGGGCTTCTTGTTGTGACATAGCTGGGTCTGAGAATATTTCAATTTTAGGTGATTGAGACGATCCAGTAACGCGAATTCCCGCCATGATATTGCTATTATCCATTGATTCAGGATTGCGTATAGCTTCAATATCAAGCCTAGCTTGATCTGCCGATCCTGAGAATGTGATAATGCCTTTATGAATAATTAAATCTTGCCCATAGGCGTGGAACCGACCTGTTGGTATCAACACTTCTCCATGCAGATCAAGTCCTTTATTGGTTTGTGTCGCAATCAGATTACCTTTAAGAGAGGCATTTAACCCAAATGCATCAACAGTGACTTTATCTCCAATATTGATCTCAAGATGGCTAAAGATGTTCATGCCAAATTTTTGTGGTTTAATTTCTTTTCGATTTGTATCAAGCATAACTTCATCAGGAGATACATCAATGCTTGATGGCGGAAGTGATTCAACCGTTATTTTCCCTTTTGGTATGTTAACTTTACCTAATAATGTTAATTCGTCTTGTGTCGCATTGATTTTAATATCTGGAACAATGGTCATAACAATCATTGGCGGCACCGAAACTTCCATAGCAGCCCCATTCACGGTTAACGAAGCTTGCCATTTGTCAAAGGTATTCCAGCTGGCATTACCATTAATATTAACATTGCCTGCTTGCGTAGCTAAAATACCTTTTAATGTGGATGATTTTCCATTGAAATTGATATCAACTTTGGCTGATTTAATATCAATGGGTAATTGACTTGACTTTATTTCGCTATGTTTTAAGCCAATACTTCCAGTTAGTAACGGATCATTTAGTGATCCAGAAAATTTAACCGTGCCATTAATAGCGCCTTTAGCATAATCTTTGCTATCCAATAACGGATTAATAATTGCTAAAGCTAATTGATTGATATTTAATTGACCACTTAATTTTTTTTGTTTTACTGGATCAGTGATAACAAGGTTACCATTGATTTTTCCTAGCTTATTTAAACTAAAATGCCAATCGAGTTTGGCTTGTTGCTCATTAAACTCAGCCTCTATTTTAAAAAGATCGAAAGGTAGAGGCAGCGCTTTTGAGGTAAGCATTTGTTGAATATAAACATCAGAGCTAGTTATATTGGCTTTGATTGATGGTAGCATACTACCATGATTAAATTGTATGATGACTTTACCATTAACATTACCTGCAAGTTTGGTTTCACCATCGGTTGGAATGGGCAATTTAGACAGATTAATCTCTTTTAAGGTAATGCTTGTATTGGTATTATTAGTTAATGATAATTGTTTATCAAGACAAATACTTGACTGATTATTATTCCAACAGTGGGCATTAATACTGGGCACTTGATGGGCTACATCATAAGATAAGTCCACTGATTTAGTGAGCTGCCAATTGTTATTATTGCCTAAGTGAAGTAGGGCATGAGGAATCGTTCCGTTCCATTTTGTACGCGCTTTATTCAGTTTTCCTATTAACGAAGTTTTCAATGATGCTGGTTCACCATCAATATCAACCGTTAAAGTATGAAGGTTTTCACTGCCAGATAGTTCAATATTGGCTTTTTTGATTGTTTGACCAGGTAGCTCTATTGTTTGAGCCGTTAACTTCATGTTGCCACTGGCTTGGTTTTTATATTCCACTTTGCCTGTAACATTGGCTTTAGCTATTTTTATTGTATCGAAAGATAGTGAATTAATGGTTAAATTCGTGTCTACGATTGCATTATCAGATGTGCCATTGAGTTTTATATTTCCAGCAATAGATCCTTGCATACCATCAACTAATAGCGGTAATGATTCAAGATTCAATTTTGCTAACAAGTTGCCTTTATCGTTCGCCCCATTTAAACCTATCTGATTTTTACCCCATTTAATTGCAAGATTATTTGCAGTAACTTTATTTTCGGAATTACTAGACATACTACCAGATGCAAAAAAATCAGCATGATTAATATTACCTTTTAACTGTACGTCGGGTAAATTAAACGCCCATTTACCCTCTTCAAGCTTACCAGTTGTTTTTAATAGACCATTTAATCGAATAGGATAACTTGGTAGCTCGTTAGTGAGATCGACATTATTTAGCTTTATGCTTGTATCCCATTGTAATGCTTGTAGCCAACTTATATTTCCCGCTACATTAATTTCCCCATGCGGTAATTTTATGTTGGCACGCTCTATCATTGCGTCTTGGTTGGTTCCTGTGCCCACAATCTCAAACTTGGTATTGGCTAGTTCTTGTCCCTTTATATTACCTTTGGCTGACAGTTGATACTGTTTTACATTCCCCTTTATTGATGTTGAAAAATCATCTAGCTGGTATTGCGCTGATCCCTCAATTGGCCATTGAATATGCTTACCTTCAAGTTGAGCCATTATAGGTAAGTATTTTTCAATAAAATTAAGGTGCCCACTCATAGCCATTTGATTTAAACCACTCATCTTTATATTAGCTAATAGTTCGCCAAGCAATTTTCCTGAAAACTGAGCATTTAATTGGTTTTGTTCAGTATTCGCTTTAATTAATGCTAGTACAGGCCAGTTATCGTGTAATGTAATTTCGCCCGAGGCAGAAGTATGTCCATTGGCATAAGGGGTGCTAGCATCAAATTCCACTTGTTTTACAATAATGTGACTATTGACAATATCGGTTTGAATAGCAACGTTATTAAATCGATAATCTTGTCCACCAATATGTAATAACCAATGATTACCGGTTAAACTTGTGACATTAATATCTAATGGGATATTAACTTGGGGCAATGAATCAATTAGCGGTTGATTAAAAATCTCGGTAATTTTTTCATTAAGTGCAATGTCTTTGTCTGTTGTTGTTACGGTTTGATTTGTCAGTGTTTTATCCGCAAAAATAGCACTTAGATCTGTTGCAACAGCAGGGTAAACATAAATCTGATTATTTACCCATGTGGCTTTCCCTGTAAAGTCTGACATGCCAAATTGCATATCATCAACAATAACCTTGACATCCGTTAGGTGGGTCTGTTTAAGATCTATCGGTAATGGTGTTTTGAGCTTGAAGAGGTTTTCTTCATTAGGTTCACTTGTTGGCTCACTTGATTCACTTGGCGAACTGCCAATTTGTTCGGTGTTAATGGAAACTTTTACCCCATTGGCATTAAATTGATCTACACACACTTCTGTTTTTAGTAAGCAAAGCCCAGAAAGTGACAATGAAGCCTCATTGACTTGAACATTAACACCTGGTAATTCAAGGGAGAACCCTTGTATATGTAGATCATGAAACGTACCCTCAACTTGGGCAATTTTTAGCTCGGGTAAAAATTTATTTAAAACATAAGTGGTTATTTTGACACCTAAACTTGTGTAGATAAGTAGAATAGTAAAAACAGTGAGAAAAACGATAACTGATAAAATGGCAACGCTTCGTTTTTTCCATTTACGTATCAGTTTTAATTTTTTTACTTTTTTAATTCTAGCCGTGTTGTTATTCATTTTATAATTCACTTCCTAAACCAATATATAGGTGAATAGAACCGCTTTTTTGGTTAAGTGGCGTTGCTAAATCGACTTTTATTGGGCCAACAGGTGAAGCCCAGCGAATGCCGATCCCCGTTCCTGTATAGAATTTAGTTCTATCAACTTTGTCAATAGCTTCTCCTGTATCGACAAATGCGGCTCCCCACCATGAGCCAGATAAATTATATTGATATTCAAGTGAGCCAGTGATAAGTTTTGAAGCTCCTTTTAACTTGCCTTTTTTATCTTTAGGTGAAATAGATTGATAACTATAACCTCGAATACTACGTTCACCACCAGCAAAAAATCTAAATGACGGTGGAACACGGTCAAAATTGTTTGCTTGTATAATGCCAAAATTCCCACGAGCTATAAATCGATGGGATTTTTGTAACGAGCGAATCCATGCGTGTTGTGCTTGAAAGCGCATCAGATTAATATCAGAGCCTAATGATTCACCAGCAGCTTCAAGCGAATAACGTTGAGAATCTCCCCACATTGTTAATAAATTACCGTCAGAACGAATTCTAGATAAGCTAAGTGATGGATAATATAAAAATGTTCTAAAGCTAGCATCGCCTTGGGTAAAATCATCACGTAATACATTAAAACCTAAAGCGGTTTGCCAACCATAAAAATTATCCCAGTTGCGTAAAGCGCCAAACGTATAAGATTGTGAGTAAGTATCATTATTATCAATCTTTTTATAACCCCCTTGAATGGTGTAATACTGTTCAAGTGGTGATTTTTTTAAGGGAATTTTATAACTCATCGTAACCAATTGTTCTGGCGAGGATAGCGATAAATTGCTTTGAAAACTCTGCCCACGGCTATTGAGCCATGGTTTGTTCCAGCCAATTTTTCCGTGCACACCGTTATCTGTTGAAAATCCTAATCCAAGATCCATATTATTTTTCTTTCTAGGCGATGTATCGACATCAATTGGGAGTATTTTATCTTCTGTTAAATGAGGAAAGTCAGGCACAACTACAACTGAGTTAAACCAGTTTGTTGAGGTAAGGCGCCTATTTAATAATGACAACTGCTCTGCCGTATATTCTTCGCCCTCTTTAAATGGCACAATATTAGCTAAATAATCTTTACGGATTTTGGTATTATGAAAAGTGACTTTACCAAATCGATAGCGTTTACCTGTTGTATAATCAATATTCCAAAAAGCTTGATGTTCAGACAGTAAAACCGCTAACTGATGCTTGGGCATATTGGCATCAAAGTAACCTTTTTTTAGTGATAAATCTTGCAGGTTTTTCTTAAATGATTCATAAACACCATGATTTAATATATCACCGATTTTGGGTAAGTTGTTTTTTTGTAAATATTCAAAATCGGGATCGTGTTGACCTTCACCAGTAATATTCACATTGAGTTGCTTAACGAGCACAGGCTCGCCTGGTGATATATTGACAACAAGAACTTTAGGATTTTGCGCGTTATACTCGAAAGTCGGTGAATAATAACCTAATGCACGAAGCGATTTTTGCACTTCATTTTCAAAATAACGCTTAAAATTGGGCGTATCATCAATTTTATTGGGGGCGATTAATGATATACGAGCATCGACATTGTCAGCAAGTTCACCTGATAATCCCTTAATTGATAACTTCATATCAGCATAACTTGATGTAGCGCATATCACTAAAAGCAAGCCTAATGACCAAGAAAATCGTGACACATACACCTCGATATTTGTTAAGATTCAAGTAATTTTATATGTCCAATATAAGGCAAATGGCGGTAATGTTGTGCATAATCAATACCATAGCCAACCACAAACTCATCAGGAATGGAAAATCCAATATATTTTACGGGTACGGCTACTTCACGACGTGACGGTTTATCTAATAACGTACAAATTTCAATGCTACGCGGATGACGTAATTTTAAAATCGCCATCACCTTACTAAGCGTATTACCGGTATCAATAATATCTTCGATAACCAACACATCTTTATCACGGATATCTTCATCTAAATCCTTTAATATTTTGACGTCCCGATTACTTACCACCGCATTACCATAACTTGATGCTGTCATAAAATCGACTTCGTGTCCAACGGTAATGGCTCGGCTTAAATCTGCCATAAAGATAAAAGAACCACGTAAAAGTCCAACTAAGATTAGCTCATTTTGGCTATGTTGATAATCTTTACTGATTTGTTGACCTAACTCGATTACTCGTTTTTGGATATCATCTGATGATATCATCATGCTTAATTCGTGTTTTTTCATTAATAATGCTCAAGTTAATTTTCAAAAAAATTTAATTAGATTCTAGCAATTTTCCTTGATAAAAAGAATAAGCAAACTTACTTTTTATCAAACTATGGTAAGAATGAATTTTAATATTTTATACTGAAATGCTTAGTTACCTAAAACCGTCTGACCACTCTCTTTAACTTTCTTTTTTTGTAAACGCCGTTTTTTAAAAAAATCACTTAAAATAGTACTACATTCATTAGCCAGCACTCCGCCAGTAACTTCAGCATAGTGATTGATACTTGGATAAGCAAGAATATCAATAAAAGAACCTGCGGCGCCAGTTTTGTAATCGCTTGCACCATAAACAACACGTTTAATACGACTATGAATAATGGCACCAGCACACATAATACAAGGCTCAAGCGTGACATAAAGAGTTGTATTGATTAGGCGGTAGTTAGTTAAAAGTTTTCCTGCTTGCTCGATAGCCATAATTTCAGCATGAGCCGTAGGATTATGTTTACTTATGGGTTGATTATAGCCTTCACCCATAATTTGATTATGTTCATTAACAATTACCGCACCTACAGGTATTTCGCCTATAGATTCGGCATGTTTAGCAAGCATTAATGCATGTTGCATCCAATATTCATCTAACATTTTACGACTATAGGTTATTGAGATTTAACACATCACGCATGTCATATAAACCAACGGGTTGTGTGGCAAGCCATAGTGCTGCACGCACGGCACCATTGGCAAAGGTCATTCTACTCGACGCTTTATGGCTAATTTCAACCCGTTCGCCAATGTCTGCAAAGATAGCGGTATGTTCGCCAACAATATCACCTGCTCGAATAGTAGCAAATCCAATAGCGCCTTGTGGTCTTTCGCCAGTATGACCTTCACGACAATAAACAGCACGATCGTTTAAATTGCAATTAAGTGCATCGGCAATCGCTTCGCCCATGGCTAATGCGGTGCCTGATGGTGCATCGACTTTATGGCGGTGATGGGCTTCAATGATTTCAATATCAGTATAATTACCCATGATTTTGGTTGCTTTTTCTAATAGTTTTAGCACTAGGTTAACGCCAACACTAAAGTTTGCAGCAAAAACAATAGCAATTTTTTTTGCTGCATCGGCAATCGCTTGTTTACCTGCCTCATCAAAACCGGTGGTGCCAATAATCATCATTTTTTTATTTTCGACACAAAATGCTAAGTGAGTCAGCGTACCTTCTGGGCGGGTGAAATCAATCAATACATCAAACTGATCTTTTGCTTGTTGTAAATTATCAGTAACTTTAATGCCACAAATACCGATTCCAGCCAGTTCACCTGCATCACTACCAAGCAACGATGAGCCTTCGCGCTCAAATGCTGCACCTAAAGTCACGCCTTCGATTTGTGCAACGGCTTGGATGAGCTGTCGTCCCATTTTTCCGCCAGCACCCGCAATTGCGATACGAATCATATTTGTTGACATATAACTTTCCTTAACTTTTTATGGCTATAGATAAATAAATATTATAGCGGAAAATAAGCAACTTATACATAATGTCAAATTTAAATACTACAAATTTCGAGCGCTTTTTATTTAAAAAGAGGTGAAAATTATGATGCGATCTCCTTGGTATTTTGGTTGGAATATTGTTATTGCAGCCTCGCTTTTAACGTTGCTTTCTAGCGGATTAAGGATGAGCATGGGCGTATTTTTTCTTCCCATTGCAAACGATCTTGGTTTTAGTCGCAGCGTACTTTCTGGCATTATTGCTATTGGTATGCTTTTTTCGGGTATCGCCACGCCAATAGCGGGATATTTAGAGAGTAAATATGGCACTCGCTTTGTGCTCATATTAGGATCAATAATTATTATTGCCTCAACGGTTTGGTCTGCGAACTCTCATGATTATTGGAACTTTTTCTTGTCTTTTGGTATTGCGTTATCTTTTGGTACTTCTTTTGTCGGTTCTGTCAGCTTTACGCCTATTGTGGCGCGTTGGTTTATCAAACGAAGAGGGTTAGCATTATTTATTCTATCAACAGGCAGTATGGCTGGCATGGCGGTGATGTTACCTGTTTTTGCTTTCTTCATTCCAATTTATGGTTGGCAAACCACACTAGTTTCGTTTGCGGTGATCTTCATGATTATGGCATTGCCTATTGCCTTTTTTATTATGAAAGATAATCAATCTGAAATTGCAACACCGAATATAGATCCTGTTATCAATCAAAAAACAGATGATAGCATCAAACTTATGGACGTATTAAAAACACGTCCATTTTGGCAGCTAAGCTTTGGGCTTTTTACCTGTGGTTTTAGTATGAATTTATTAGGAACACATGGTGTTCCAATGCTCGTTGATCACGGATTTGATTCAATCACCAGTTCTAACGGTATAGGTTTAATCGGTTTAGTCGCTATTTTTAGCACCCTAGTGTTGGGGTATCTTTCTGATATAGTGCAACGAAAAAATATTTTAATGATGGTTTATTTAATCCGAGGATTAGGTTTTATTGCTCTTATTTTAGCATCAAGCAAATGGCAGCTTTTTACTATCGCAGCAGTAGGAGGGCTGGTTTGGGCGGGCGCTTTGTCATTATCGGGCATAATTACCGCTGATATTTATGGAGTAAAGCTTGTCGGATTACTTTCTGGATTAACCTATTTTTTTCATCAAGTGGGCGCAATGATTGGCTCATGGCTTGGTGGATGGGCTTATGATAATTTACATACCCACTTAGTTGCCTTTGGTACGGCTAGCATCTTATTGTTGATGGCGGCTGTGACTGCTTATTTCCTTCCTAAACAATTACCGCTTGTCGCAAAACACGCAAAACAATAGCTTAAAACAGATGGACGTCAAATTGCGTCCATACCTATCTATAAAATTTTTAGATAACTTTTATAAAACTTTTAATAGTTCAACATCAAAAATTAATGCGCTGTATGGTGGAATTGATGCGCCAGCACCTTGAGCTCCATAGGCTAATTCTTGAGGAATATATAAGCGCCATTTTGACCCTTCAGGCATAAGTTGTAGCGCTTCTACCCATCCTTTAATTACACCGTTAACTGGGAACTCAGCAGGTTGACCACGCTCTACAGAGCTATCAAATACCGTGCCATCAATTAATTGCCCAGTATAATGAACTTGAACGTGATCGGTCGCTTGAGGTAAAGCACCGTCGCCTTGTTTAATGATTTCATACTGTAGACCAGATTCAGTTGATTTAATACCATCTTTTTCAATGTTTTTAGCAAGAAAATCTTTACCTGCTTGAGCCATTTTTTCGGCTTGTTTGGCTTTTTCTTTCGTTGCTTGTTCATGCACATGGCGTAATGCATCATGTAGTTCTTGTAAAGGCAGGGCAGGAGGGTTACCCGCTAAAACATCTTCCATTGCAAGTTTTAATGCATTAAGCTCTAAATTATTTAATCCTGAGTCTTTTAATTGTTGCCCAATTTGTAATCCAATAGCATAACTTGCTTTTTGCTCTGTTGTCTCTAATTTCATTTTTTACCTTTTATTATTAAAAATAATGTTTATTGTGACGCTATTAAGTTGGTTGATACCACAACAAAAGTCAAGCAATAATTCGCATGATGGTCTGATGTTAGCTTAGCTTATTAGCTAATTGTGAAAGAATTTATCAATTTGGCTAGCACTTAGATAAAATATCAGCGATAATATAAATTATAATTTTTTTTATGGATAATTTTAGATGCTGTTTCGTAAATTTACCGCCTTTGCAATTGTAGCAAGTGTTTTATTAACGGGATGTTCAGTTGTTGAACGTTGGGTATATAGACCAGATATCAACCAAGGTAATTATGTAACACCAGATGCTATTGAGCTATTACAAGTTGGTCAAAGCAAAGAACAGGTTGTCTTTATTATGGGCTCACCAATGTTAACTTCTGTTTTTGGTGATAACATTTGGTATTATATTTTCCGCCAGCAACCACAACATGGTGGCGTTAGCCAAAGAAATTTTGCTATCTATTTTGATGAAATGGGCATAGTAAAAGATATCAAAACCACAGAATTAGCGGGTTCTAAATCGTTAGAAGAGATGAACAAACAAGGTATATCAGATCCAATTGATGTCAAATCTGATGATGAGAATTCTACTCCTGAATCTTAAAAAAATAAAAGCCTCGTTAAATCATGAGGTTTTTTGATTTATACTATTTAAACATAAAAAAATTACAATTTTAATTATTAATACTAGCCATTACTTAAAAAAGAAAGAATAGTGATAATAATTGAAGCGATAGATATAATTAGAAAATATTTCCAATAGCCATGAAGATTTTCAAGAGCAAAGCCCCCAACCTATTAATTATCAGCTTTTTCTAACTCTTTTCTGCTTTTTGTCTCTGTATGTCGATTTAATCTGCTAGATCTTTGACATGTACCATTCTCAGTTTTTTTGCCGTTCATCTAGTTTTCATACCGAGGTTTCGTTCTGCTATTTAAAATAGAGGTATTGTTGGTGTGTTAAATTTACCGATTAATAAAAACACGGTATTTATTCTAATACTCCACTTTAAATTTTTAAACTTTCATAAACAATATAAAAAGTGTATTATTAATAAAAATCAATAAACAAGACAGGAAATCCTTATGTTGAAAAAATTAATATTAACCGCAATGTTATTTTCCACTGCTGCACACGCTAAATTTATTCATCCAATGGACTTTGATGGTTCAGAAGCTCAAAAGGAAGAAGTTATGGAATATATTAAGGATAATGTTAAAAAAGACTATTGTGGTAAATTAGATATGTGCCAAGCATCAAATTTAAGAATGATGGAACGAGAAAATTTAAATGCATTTAAAAAAGCGACTCAAGCAAAAAATAGAAAAATAATGGATCGAGTGATCCGCGATTATTGTACTAGTGGTCTAGATATGTGTAGCTATATCAATATACAAATGATGTATGAAGAAAATAATCAAGCCGACAATGAGACATTATCTTGGTAGATGATTCTTTTTGTTTGTGTTGTTCCTGATTTTAAAGAGCTCGATATTCTCATATGTTACGTTTATATAAAACGCGGGCTCAATATCAATTTTCATAATTGAGTTAAATATACGTAATAGAGGTTGATCAGTTACCACTCACTAAAAAATTTTACTAATTTTGATAAAAAAGTAACCTTGGCATTTGTTAGCTGGTTAGATAAATATTTGCTATATATCAAGTTCCTATACCTTATATGCGCCAAGATACCTAAAAATGGTTTGCATGTTCACGAGCCCAATTAAAATTTTTCGTAGTTTCCAAGCTTTATCAGCATCTTTATATATTTTCTTCGCTTCCAGAGAATTGACAATTTCTTTTTTTTATTTTTCTTATGCTGTGTTTAGTCATTTTCTATCATCTCTTTTCGGTTGATAGCAGCAGGTTTAGTTCTTGATACCGCTAGGCATTCTACAATATTCAATGATGTGATGGGCATTTAGAGTAGATAATTGCATACTTGCAATGTCACTATTGATGAAAATTTACACAATATATTATTTTTAATAATGTCCAGAATTGCTCTATTTCCGATAATTGGTTTGTAACCCATACTTTTATTATTTGTTGCTTGCTAAATACTTTTGGCTGATGATTAATTATCTTGGCTTTTTTATTTCAACGGTGCAACGATAGTGAGGTGTTTTGTCTGCACGGACAGGTTTATCTATGATACAATAAGCCTTAAATT
>NZ_LZGZ01000255.1:0-4986 GCF_001690515.1 Gilliamella sp. Fer4-1
ATAGATTCCATTCAACTAAAAAATTATTCCATTGAAATCATTATATATTTCTTTGGAAGATACTGTTTCGGTTTTTAACTAACGCTATTTTTACAAAAGTCCTTCTTCTTTAAATTTAGCGAGTACTTCGCGCCCTTTTTCAGATAACTCCAATTTTTTTAAATAAATTTTGAGTCTATTTTCTGACGCCGTAAAAAAAAACTTTGAATATTTGAGCATTGACGGTAATGCTTCATCTGGGAAAGGAATGTTAGGATTATTATATTCATCTTCATCAGGATCATAATCATCCTCAACTTCACTTTTAATAATCATTGATAAAAAGGCATCAAACGAATTTGCAACAAACTTCAGATTAGTATTTTGTTCTAGATAACCGCCTTTTACAGACATGTCAAAATAGAGATCATTCACTTCATGATCCCAATAATAGACTTCACCATTTGGGCTTAAGCAAAGCAAATCGCCGTAATTAAGTGTTGCTACGGCAAAATAATCCTCAGGTATCCTATTTAAATAGACATCGTTGGTAGCTAATAAATCTTCTCTATCTTCCTTTGAAAAACCCAAAATGACCTCTAAGGGCAATGATTCGCCCTCACAATCAATACAGTAGTCAATATTGGCTTCATTATCAAAAACAACAACATTATATTTTTTCAAAAAATCAATATAAGAATTGTTTGAATCTATTTTTAACTTTAACTTTGAAATGCGTTTATCAATGTTTTTGGGAACATTATATTTTGATTTAAACATTCTAACTCCTAAATATTACCATGTATAAGAACGGATGCACTGCCAGTGTGAGGAAAACTGTTATGCAAATCTGCATCCAGAATAATCATATAATCTTTATCAACATGATGCCAAACCTTTTCAGGAAGGGCCTTGTCACCAGAATAGCCAATTTGTTTATTTGCTATCCTATTATCATGTTTTCGATTGCCATTAAACTTGTTTGATTTTGCATATTGTTCCTTATATGGACTAAAATCTGGAATGCCGTCTTTACTATATGTTACTTAAGCCGTCCTACAGGAAGCGAGTATTGTTGTAGGGGGCGCTGTCTAGCTGATATTTTTCTATACGCTGGCTTAAGGCATCGTAGATGTAGTCGTAACGCTAACTGTCGCTAACAATTATTTGGTCTTACAATAAGCCTACTGTGATATATTTTCCCGCCTCTATTTATCATGATAAATGTACTGTTCCATTGTTAGTTTATGTGCCAGTTGACTCGTTTTACCCCATTTATAGTCTGCCTTTTGCTCTAGATCGTATAGCTATAGCACAAAATATTGCTAATATATAATGCTTATTTATATTTACTAAATTTTTCTATCCAGCCTTTTTTTGTGACCAGTTCACCAGATAAACTATCACTGATATCAAGAATGTTTTTTTCATTTTTACCATTTTGAGATATTAATAATTTTATATTTTCTTCATTTTGTTCTAGCATATTTAATGTATTGTAAATAACACTATCAATAGCAGTCAAAACAACTTTTTTTAAAATTTCAATCTGGTTTTTGTCAAATGTTTTTAATTCATTATTTAATTTAACCGTATTTTCAGATTTCATTTTACCTTGAACCATTGCTTCAAATTCAAAAATGGCTTGATCTCTAACACTACAAATGATCTTTTGACCAAAAATATCAAGTAATTCTTTATCTAACATATTAATATTCTCCAGTTTAATTCCAAGGGATATTTCATGGGGAAGTGACACCTTGAGAGCTTACATTCCATAAAGATTGGGCAACAAGATTTTTTGCTTGTTGATGAGTAGCTTCACCTGCTTTCAAAGCACTTACATCAATTCTCGTGTGCTCTGCCAAGGTATTTGGTTGACCACTATTAAAAAGTTCTTCTATTGACCGTCTGAGGTCTAACTGGTTGAAGGGATCATCATATTGCAGGGTTTCTCAGTATCTTTGGTTACTGTAGCTTTCAATTCTGCCGGTGCGATCATAGTGGTAATCGATTTGCCCGTGTTTACTTTGTTTTTGCTTAATAGACGGTCGAGGTTGCCGTATTGGTTTCTGTGTTCGATGAGGATGTCGGGTAGGTGAAATTCTGATTACGCCGTATCTGTTTGTGTTGCAGGCACTGTAATGATTATATTCTTAAAGTAGTTTGCTAGATTAATTCAATTAAAAAGCCTGAGTGGTAAGACTCAGACTTTTGTTGCAGATTATTGCAAAGCTTACCAACTATCTGCATGTTGATATTAAAACTTAAGTACGCCTATATATTATGAAGTATTTAATATTTACCGTCAGCATTCATTAAAGAATCTTGATAAATTTAATGTTCGAATTAATTTTCTTAACCATTGAAGCATTAAACCAGAGGATTTTTTTACTTTTGGGCTGTACTATTTTTGGAAATCGTGACAGCTAACATGATATTTTATTTAAACATCTTTACTTGAAGAGAAAGGATGTAAACATGCTTTAAATAATTCTAATATCAATTTTTCATCTGCTTTGTTTAGCGTTTCATCCTGATCTTTTTGTATTTTTTTACGGATAAATTGCTGATTAGTCACATTTTCTTGTTTATAAAAATATTTAGATTCTGCTTTAAAATCATCAATTTCCAATAATTTATCAAAGATATTGTTAATTAGTGGGCTACCTGCATATAATAGCGATTCTGCTTCTTCACATGAAAATTTAATGTACATAATCAGTTTTTTCAATGCGCTGATTTCGCTTTGTTTTAAAACTAAACATTTTTCTGTAGTATTACTCATGTTAATAACAACCTCTAGCTTTTAGTTGATTTTGCATCATGTTAAGTCTTTTATCATAGTTTAGGCTATTAAATCTTTCATAAGGGTTTTTATCTATATGAATTATTTGAGAGCGTTCTAATTTAATTTTACCTGTATGATAATATTCTAATTCTGATGACTTTTTTATATTAGCCATGTAAACCTTAGCTTTTACATGCTTTTCTATTATACCAGTATTTTGAATTCCTTCTAATCTTGCTAGATTGGTATAATATATAAATACATTTTCACCGCTTATTCCTAAAGGATCAATCCAATTCAACCCATTAGGCACATACCGAGATTGTAGGGATTGCTTGCGTTGTCTCGCTGAAGTTCCCAGGCGTTGTGGACATAACCGTAACGCTGGCTGAGGTTAGTGGTTTTATACGTACTTGGCTTAGGCGATGTGCGGCATCGTCGTAGTAGCGTTGGATGCTGATGGCGGTTTGTTTTTTTGCTTACCCACAGGGCATCTGTAAAGCAATTTACACCAAAATATCAGAGAATAAATTAACAGCGTAATACGCTACGTCATCAAAAAAGTATAAAGTCTTCTCGGCTGATGATTTGGTAAAGAAAGTAATTTATTTAGCAATATAAATTAGTATGAAGAAGATAAACAGATATTGACTTGCAACTGGAAAGCATAATGAACTGCTTTATGACAGAATTAACGGTTATCTGTAAAAGAGAAATACACAAAAAATTAAGATGTGGCCTATAATATTCAAATTAATACTCATGGTATTTGTTGTAAAATAGCTCTTTTAGTTGCCGGTGAGAAATATTTTGGCCAAATAGTATATTTGTCATATATTGCCCCTATAAAACTAGCCTCATTTATTCTGATTGCATTTACATTTGCACCTTTTAAATTACTTCCGTTGAAATTTGCATTAAATAAATCAGCTCCTGATAAATTAACTCCTTGCAAATTAGCATTTAGTAAAAAAGCTCCATTTAACTTACAGTTAGACATATCAGCATTTAATAATGACGAATTCATTAAATTTGAATTCATTAATAATGAATTTGTAAAATCAGTATTATCTAAAATACAACCTGAAAAATTTACACTACGTAAATTAGCATATTTAAAATTTGCATTACGCAAAGAATACCCTGCAAATATAGCGGTATGTAATATCGAACTACTAAAATCGAACCCCTCAAATGTTGTTACATCAAATTCTTGCGTGCAACCAGATTCAAAATGAATTTTAATCATTAATAATTTCCCCAACCAAAAAGGTCAATTTTTTGTGTCAGACATAGGTTTAATCTTTGGAATATTACTTGGCGCAAGTGTTCCTTGAGTTTTAGGTGGTAATACGCCTACAATTTTTTCAGCCACATAACGTTGAACTGCTGGAAGAAAAATGATTCCTTGTGTTGTCTGCATAGCATCCTCCTTTTAAAGCTTTTTTAACCACACTAGGGGTAACTTAGAAGACTTTGGTAATTGGGCATTTAGCTACCCCCCCACGGATCGACCAAGTTAACCCATTAAGCGCATACTGATACAGATTAAAGCCGCCAGCTAAACCTATCGGATCAGGCTGGGTAAAGCGACCTATATCCAGATTATAGTACCTGAAAGTATTGTAATGTAAGCCAGTTTCTCTGTCTAAATATTGTCCCGTATTTGAATTCGGTGTTCAGGCATCCCTGACCCTGAGTGCGTGATACTTCGTGGTGTAGCTTGTCGCGTTCGATGTCGCTGATGATGTGGCCATCGATACTTATCTGGTGCAGGTGGCTGGAGACGTAATACAGGCTGTTGATGGAGCGTCCATCCGTCAGGGTGGTGGCGATGCGGTTGCCTAGTGGGGCGTAAGTAACTCTAGTTTTAAACCTATTTAGAAGAATTTATTATTCGCATCGTGATCAGCCGCATCACCACCTGTACCAGTAATTGATGTCATATTATCAACAGCCCAAAATCATCAATTAGGACTAGTAGCTATCTATATAGTCCTACTTCTACTTTCCATCTATCAAATTATCAAACGCTAAAGTAAGATAATGAACGGGCTGGATGTAAGTCTGTATTATGACGATAAAATTAAAGGTTATAGACAAATTTTTGCTATTTAATTTACGTTTGAACTAGCTCATAAAATTCTAAAAATGAATGATCAAAATCAAGTGATAATATTTTATTTTTAAGTTTTTCTGAAATAATGATATTAAAT
>NZ_LZGZ01000256.1:0-6696 GCF_001690515.1 Gilliamella sp. Fer4-1
AATTAATATTATTATGAAGTCATTACTAAATAGCTATAATTTTAATGGTATGGTTTTGACGCTTTCATTGAATATCATTACAAATTTACTCTATATTGTTATATAATCGGCAATATTTTCGTTTATACCGCAAGATAAAAACTATGTGGTGTTTTTGATTTTATTCTCCTTAAATTAAGGATTTTTTTATGATTGATTTTTCCCAATCAGTGCCAGAACTGGTCTCTTGGGCAAAAAAGAATGATTTTTCGATCGTCTTGCCTGTTGAAAGGTTAGCTTTTTTATTAGCTATTGCTGTATTAAACAGAGAGCGTTTTGATGGAGAGATGACAGAATCGGAATTAATTGACGCTTTTAGGCATGTTTCACAAATTTTTGAGCAAAGTGAAGATACCATTACTGTGCGTGCCAATAATGCAATTAATGATTTAGTCCGACAGCGGTTTATTACTCGATTTACCAGTGAAATGACTGATGGGTTTTCTATCTATCGTTTGACGCCATTGGGAATAGGTATTACTGATTATTATATTCGTCAGCGAGAGTTTTCCACCTTACGTTTATCTCTCCAACTTTCTATTGTTGCACAAGAGTTAAAACGTGCTGCCGATGCTGCGCTTGAAGGCGGTGATGATCTGCATTGGCATCGCAATGTTTTTGCGCCGTTAAAATATTCCGTTGCTGAGATTTTTGACAGTATTGATATCACGCAACGTGTTATGGATGAGCAGCAGGCAGATGTGAAGCAAAACATTTCAGCCTTATTAAGCCAAGATTGGCAAGCTGCAATTAGTAGTTGTGAAGGTTTACTTACCGAAACATCGCAAACATTGCGCGAATTACAAGACACTTTAGCAGCGGCTGGGGATAAATTGCAAGCCAGTTTGCTTTTAATACAAGATGCGACGCTTGATAATCCTGATCTTGATAAAATTAACAATGTTGTTATGGATTTACAAGGTAAACTAGATCGAATTATTGGTTGGGGGCAAAAAGCGATAGACCTTTGGATCGGTTATGATCGCCATGTCCATAAATTTATTCGTACTGCTATTGACTTAGATAAAAATCGTGTGTTTTCACAGCGTTTACGTAAATCGATACAAGGATATTTTGAGTTGCCTTGGCCGCTGACTTTTGCTAATGCTGATCGCTTACTTGATATGCGTGATGAAGAACTAGCTTTACATGAAGCAGAAGTAACAGGAGAATTACCGTCAGAACTTGAATTTGAAATGATTGAAGAGATTCAAGAACATATAATTGCTCATATTGAGCAAAATTTATTGGTCTTTAAGCAAGAACATAAACCACTTGATATAGGTCTTGCCATTTATAGCTATTTGGAACAGTTCCCACGCGAACAACACTTTGATATTGCAAGATTATTTATTGAACAAGCTATTCGTCTAGGTATTGCCGAAGATGATTTGCTTGGAATTCCTGCTGAGTGGAAGCCTATTAACGATTATGGAGCTAAGGTGCAAGCACATGTCATCAACAGATATTAACGATTTTGAAACACAACGAACCGCACATCATCTTGATGAAGTTAAGGAGCGTATAGCCACAAGTTCTCAAGCATCTATTGATAAATATATGTCAGTTAAATTGGCGCAAGCAATTGCTAATCCTATCTTTCCTGAGCTTGATAGTTTACTGCGATCTGGGCGCCATATTGGTATTGATGAACTTGATCATCATGCATTCCTAATGGATTTCCAACTTGAGCTTGAACAATTTTATCAACGTTATAATGTAGAATTAATTCGAGCGCCAGAAGGTTTTTTTTACCTACGCCCTCGTTCTACAACATTAATTCCTCGCTCAGTTCTTTCTGAACTTGATATGCTTGTTGGCAAGGTACTTTGCTATTTATACTTAAGCCCAGAACGATTGGCTCATGAAGGCATTTTTACCCTACAAGAATTGTTTGATGAGTTAGTTTCGTTAGCTGATGAAAGTAAATTACTTAAATTAGTGAACCAACGTTCAACAGGATCTGATTTGGACCGCCAAAAACTCTTTGATAAAGTGAAAACAGCGTTAAATCGTTTACGCCGGCTGGGTATGATCTTTTTTATTGTTGGTAACGATAGTAATCGTTTTCGTATCAACGAAGCTATTTTCCGCTTTGGGGCAGATGTACGTAGTGGTGATGATGTACAAGAAGCCCAATTACGCTTAATTAGGGATGGAGAAGCAATTAAAATTGAATCATCACTTACCTTAGATAATGATAATAATGAAGAGCAATATGAAGACGTTAATGAGGAGACAGAATAAACATGATTGGCCACGGTAAATTTCACTCATTAACGCTAATTAACTGGAATGGTTTTTTTGCGCGAACTTTTGAGCTTGATCAATTAGTCACAACGCTATCGGGTGGTAATGGCGCGGGTAAATCCACCACGATGGCAGCATTTGTTACAGCATTAATTCCCGACTTAACCTTATTACATTTTAGAAACACAACCGAAGCAGGGGCAACATCAGGATCTCGAGATAAAGGTTTGCATGGTAAATTAAAACCAGGCGTTTGCTATTCAATGCTTGATGTAATTAACTCTCGTAACCAACGAATTATTTGTGGTGTACGATTACAGCAAGTAGCGGGGCGTGACAAAAAAGTTGATATCAAACCATTTTTATTGCAAGGCTTATCGGTAAATATAAGCCCAACTGAACTAGTAACAGAAAGATTAAATGACAAACAGGCACGTATTTTGTCGTTGCCAGAGTTAAAAGAAAAAGTTGAATTGATGGAAGGCATTATCTTTAAACAATTTAACTCTATTACTGATTATCATTCGGTCATGTTTGATTTTGGTATTTTACCAAAACGATTACGTTCACCATCAGATAGAAGTAAATATTACCGATTGATCGAAGCCTCACTTTATGGCGGTATCTCAAGTGCTATTACCCGCTCACTGCGTGACTATTTATTACCTGAAAATAGCGGTGTACGTAAAGCCTTTCAAGATATGGAAGCGGCATTACGTGAAAACCGAATGACTTTAGAGGCTATTCGAGTTACGCAATCGGATCGTGATTTATTTAAACATCTTATTAGTGAATCGACTAATTATGTCGCCGCTGATTATATGCGCCATTCTAACGAACGCCGAGTGCATATTGAATCAGTACTTGGTTTGCGCCGTGATATGTTTAAAACACAAGATTTGCTTATTAGCAATCAATATCGTCAAGTTGAAATGGCGAAAGAGCTTAAAGAACATCAAGCAGCGCAAAGCGATTTAGAAACGGATTTACAAGCTGCTAATGATCACCTGAATTTAGCGCAAGCCGCATTGCGTCAACAAGAGAAGATCGATCGTTATCAAGCTGATTTAGATGATTTAAATTTAAAGCTTGAAGAGCAAAACGAAGTGGTGCTTGAAGCAAATGAACAATATCAAACTTATCGTGATCAAGTTCAACAAACTGAACAAGAAGTTGATGAAATCAAAACCCAGCTAGCAGATTATCAGCAAGCACTTGATGTTCAACAAACACGTGCAATTCAATATCAACAAGCCTTGCAAGCACTAAAAAATGCGCAATCATTATGCCAACTACCAAAACTAAGCATTAGTAATATTGAAGATCATTTTGCTGTATTTGATGAAAAGCAAAAAGAAATTACCGAACAAGTGCTTGAGCTAGAACAAAAATTAAGTGTATCTGATGCGGCAATTAATCAGTTTGATCGTGCTTATCAATTGGTGGTTAAATTAGTTGGTGATGTGACTCGTAGTGACGCGTTTGTTGCAGCAAAAGAATCGTTAAGAAAATGGCCATCACAATGTTACCAAGCCGAACAAGCCGAACATTTACAGTTACAATTAGATGAGCTTGAACAACGTTTTTTTGAGCAGAAAGAGGCGGAATCATTATTAACACAATTTTGTAAACGCGTTAATCGTCAAGTTAATTACGATGAGCTTGATGATTTAAAGCAAGAGCTTGAAATGCAATTAGACGAAGTCGCAGAGCTTGCTAACAAATCGAGTGAAAAAAGAATTGAATCTAGACAAGAGTTTGAACAGATTCAATCGAAAATTGCTGATTATCGCCAAAAAGCACCATTATGGTTAAAAGCTCAAGATTCCCTAATTGCTTTGCAAGAACAAACAGGCGAAACTTTTAGTAACAGCCAAGATGTTACACAACATATGCAAAAGTTACTTGAGAAAGAGCGTGTGCTTGTTGCTGAACGAGATCAAATTAGTTTTAGACGTAATCAATTAGATGTTCAAATTGAACAACTGAATCAACCTAGTGGCGTTGATGATGGTCGACTATCTGTGCTTTCAGAGCGATTTAATGGTGTCTTACTCTCTGAAATTTATGAAGATGTAACCATCGATGATGCCCCTTACTTTTCAGCGCTTTACGGCCCAGCAAGGCAAGCGATTGTTGTACCAGATTTATCGCTAGTTAAACAGCAGTTAGAAAGCCTGACCGCAAGTGATGAGGATTATCCAGAAGATATTTATTTTATCGAAGGAGATCCATCATCATTTGATGATAGTGTTTTTGATTGTGAAGAGATGAATAAAGCGGTGTTAGTTAAAACCGGTGAGCGCCAATGGCGATTCTCAAGTTTTCCTAATGTACCATTATTTGGTCGTGCAGCACGTGAAATTCATCTCGAAAAATTATCTGCTGAACGAGATGAATTGCATGAACGTTATGCAACTATTTCATTTGATTTACAAAAGTTACAACGCATTGAGCAAAATGTTGGACAATTTATCGGTCAATATCTTGCCGTAGCTTTTGATATTGATCCAGAAGCTGAAGTTCAAAAATTAACAATGAGACGTAGTGAAATTGAACGCCAACTCGCATCTCAAGAAAGTATCGATCAACAAAACCAACAACAAGTTGCTAATTATAAAGAGCAATTAGCAACTATTAATAAACTTGTTGCCCAGATGCATCTACTTGCTGATGATGATTTAGCTGATCGTGTTGATGAATTGCGTGAACAATTAGCCGAAGCGCAAGAGTCAGTGCAATATGTTAGCCGTAATCGTAACACAGTTTCTGAACTTGAACCGATTGTGACGGTATTACAAAGCGATCCAGAGCAAAATGAAGCATTGCGAGAACATTACAATATAGTCAAAGCACAGCAACAAACCATTCGGCAACAAGTCTTTGCATTAACTGAAGTGATACAACGCCGTGCTCATTTTAGTTATGAAGATTCAGCGGGCATGTTAAATGAAAATAGCGATTTAAATGAACAATTACGTTCTCGCTTAGAAATCGTTGAAGCTCAAAAAGTTGCAGCACGCAGCCAAATGCAACAGTATCAAGATAAATACAATCAATATAATCAAACGCTTGCATCGCTAAAAAGTGCTTTTGAAACTAAGCGCGATATGCTAAATGAACTACATAAAGAAATTGAGCAAATCGGTGTAAAAGCCGATGCGATTACTGAAGAGCGGGCACGAGCTCGCCGTGATGAAATCCATCACAAATTAAATAGTAATCGCCAGCATTGTACATCGCTTGAAAAACAACTGATTATGTGTGAAAGCGAAATGACGCAAATGCAAAAACGCTTAACTCAAACGTTGCGTGATTATAAACAGCTTCGAGAACAAGTAGTGCAAGCGAAAGTGGGTTGGTGTTTAGTACTAAGACTAGTTAAAGACAATAGCGTTGAACGCCGTTTACATCGTCGCGAGCTTGCTTATTTAAGTGCCGATGAGCTGCGTTCAATGTCAGATAAAGCATTAGGATCATTACGTTTAGCGGTTAACGATAATGAACATCTACGGGATGTCTTAAGATTATCTGAAGATCCAAAACGTCCAGAACGTAAAATTCAATTTTATATTGCAGTTTATGCGCATTTACGCGAACGAATTCGCCAAGATATTGTAAAAACTGATGATCCAATTGAAGCTATTGAACAAATGGAAATTGAGTTATCGCGTTTGACCGAAGAATTAACATCTCGAGAACAGCAGTTAGCGATAAGTTCCAAAAGTGTGTCAAATATTATCCGTAAAACTATTCAACGTGAGCAAAACCGTATCCGACTACTTAACCAAGGATTACAAGCAGTGGCATTTGGTCAAGTTAATGGGGTACGCTTAAATGTTAATGTTCGAGAGGCGCATTCCTCACTTTTAGCCGCACTTGCTGATGAAAAAAATGAACATCAAGATCTGTTTAGTAACAATCGTATTACTTTCTCAGAGGCTTTAGCTAAACTTTATCAGCGCTTAAATCCACATATTGATATGGGACAACGAACCGCTCAAAATATTGGTGAAGAGCTACTTGATTATCGAAATTATCTTGAAATGGATGTTGAAGTCAATCGGGGAGCTGATGGTTGGTTACGTGCTGAAAGTGGCGCATTATCAACGGGCGAGGCCATCGGTACTGGTATGTCAATTTTACTCATGGTGATTCAAAGTTGGGAAGAAGAATCCAAGCGGCTACGTAATAAAGATATCTTACCATGTCGTTTGTTATTCTTAGATGAAGCGGCTCGATTAGATGCGAAATCCATTGCAACATTATTTGAGTTATGTGAACGTTTGGAGATGCAATTAATTATAGCTGCCCCAGAAAATATCAGTCCTGAAAAAGGTACAACGTATAAACTTGTGCGTAAAGTTATCAATAACCAAGAACATGTCCATGTGGTTGGTTTGAAAG
>NZ_LZGZ01000257.1:0-751 GCF_001690515.1 Gilliamella sp. Fer4-1
GTAAAAAGCAATCAAAATAGCTCTTATACTGTCGATGACATGTTTTGATGTCGAATAGGGCACGGCATGAGCCTTTGTAGACAAAAGCTGTTGATTTTTATAAAAATAAAAACTTCAATAAAATCAATGGTTTTTCTGAATGATTTTTTAATGGTAAAAAACTTTTTTGGGGTGGAGTTTGGTTTCGGGTGTTTTAAGATTTGAGGATATAATAAGCAACTGATGATGGTGTTTAGCAAGGGATTTTATGCGAAATCCTCCTATATTCACATGGTGCAAAATGTGGTCTACTTATAGTTACTCATATCATCCATAATGCTTGGCTTTTCAAAGTCATTTTCGTTACCCTCAGATGTTCAAATTTTTTCGCAAGAATTTAGACCACTGTTGCACTTGAGTTTAACGCACCAGCACTGATTTATTCCTGACAAAATTATTCCCAATCAAGTAGCCCTTACCAAACATCCTTTTAGCGTGCTAGACTCAGCTTTGCTGATAGCACATTCTGATACCGAATAAGGCAGGGCGTTAGCCTTTGTCGATAAAAAACCGTTGATTTTTATAAAAAAACAAAATAAAAACTTCAATAAAATCAATGGCTTTTCTGACTGATTTTTAATGGGGAAATGGTTTATTTTGAGGGGGATTTTCGGACGTTTTCATCAATAGCAAGAAGAACAAGTTTTATTGGTAAATGTAAAATGCTCTCAAAATAATGATAATAGAATACTTCATCCCAAGAATTTGTCGA
>NZ_LZGZ01000258.1:0-8005 GCF_001690515.1 Gilliamella sp. Fer4-1
CTATAAAAAAATAATCATCAAAAAGATTAAAGTTCCCTATTTTGTTACCGATAAGTTATTTGTCAGCAAGAATTATGAATTAAATTTAAATATCTTGTTGATTTTAATATTTATATTATTGGAGATAAAAATGGCACAAGTAATTAATACAAATACAATGTCTTTAATGGCAAAAAATAACCTTAACAATTCTCAAAGCGTTCTTAGTACTTCTATTGAGCGTCTTTCATCAGGTATGCGTATTAATAGCGCAAAAGATGATGCAGCAGGTCAAGCAATTGCTAACCGTTTTTCATCAAACATTAAAGGCTTAACGCAAGCGGCACGTAATGCAAATGATGGTATCTCCCTTGCACAAACTACTGAAGGTGCGTTAAACGAAATCAATAACAACGTACAACGTATTCGTGAATTAACTGTTCAAGCAGCCAATGGCACCAATTCTGAAAGCGATTTAGTATCAATTCAAAATGAAATCGATCAACGTTTAGACGAAATCGATCGTGTTTCTAAACAAACTGATTTCAACGGCTCTAAAGTATTATCAGAAGATAAAACGCTTAAAATTCAAGTGGGTGCAAACGATGGTGAAACTATTGAAATCCATTTGAAAAAAATTGATAGTACTGAACTTGGTTTAGATGGATTTAAAATTTCAGGTGAAGACCTAACCACAGATCCATTAAAAACAATTGATGAGGCATTATCAAACATTGATGCATTACGTGGCCAACTTGGTGCGGTACAAAACCGTTTCGAATCAACAGTAAACAACATCAATAATACTGTAAACAACTTAAGTTCTGCGCGTAGCCGTATTGAAGATGCTGATTATGCAACAGAAGTTTCAAACATGACTCGTGGTCAAATCTTGCAACAAGCAGGTACTTCAGTACTAGCTCAAGCTAACCAAGTACCACAATCAGTACTTTCTTTATTACAATAATTGTAATTACCCATTTTTGATCATTCAAAATTTACACATAGTCATAACAGTATTTTTATAATGTTGTTATGGCTAATAATTATAATTAACTATTTTTTCGCCCTTTATTCTGCCCATTAAATTCATTAACTATCGTCATAATACTATTCGGCATTTTTCTTAACATTGGTTCAAAAAATGGATGATAGCTTATATAACTCATATGGTGTAATAAACCAAATCGATTGGAAACAATATATTCATTTGGTACGTAATGAAGCTTTAAAATTAGCAGTTCGTTTGCCGGCAACGGTTGAGCTAGACGATTTATTACAAGTTGGCTATATCGGTTTATTAGATACAATCAAACGTTATGATGCCACTCAAGGTAATACTTTTGCGACCTTTGCTATTCCAAGGATACAAGGGGCAATGTTAGATGAGCTACGTAGCCGAGATTGGTTACCAAGACAAACTCGCAAAAAAATAAAAGATGTCACAGCGGCAATCAATGAATTAGAGAAAACATTAGGCATCACTCCTAACGATCATCAGATCGCCGAGTATTTGCAATTATCCCTTACTGAATATCATAAAATTTTATTAGATTCGAATTATAGCCAGATATGCTCATTTGATGAGATCCAACTAAAGTTAGGAGATAACATTGATGCCATCATTGAGCATGGCGAGGATAACAATCCTTTTTCGGCAATTATCAGCGATGAAAATTACACCATTATTAACCAACAAATTGAAAATCTACCAGAAAAGGAAAAACTTGTCCTAGCGCTTTATTACCAAGAAGATCTTAATTTAAAAGAGATTGGTAAGGTAATGAATATTAGTGAATCAAGAGTAAGCCAATTGCATAGCCAAGCAATAAAAAGAATACAAAGTAAAGTTTCTTGTTAGAAGAAATAGAAAAAAATTTAAATAAATCGTAATCAATCGAAAATAAATTGAAATGATTTTTTTATTGACCTTTCGCATTTAAAAATGTAACTTTAGGCGCAAAAAAATATTTAACTTTAATTTTACTAATTTTCGTTTTTTTATGCGAAAAAACAGATATAGGTTGGTGACTAAATTGGGAAACACACTAGATGACGATATTCTTAAATGCATACATCATTTAAATCTTTCAACACTACTGTTAAGCCAGCGTATGCTTGAGAAAGATAAAGTAATGGCAATGTATCGATTAGGTATTGATGAACAAACCGCTGACATACTTAGCCATTTAAGTACTGCTCAGATGTTAGTTTTATCCGAAACCAATCAGCTCATATTTCAGCTAAGATTTGAAAATGCAGAAATGATGAAAAAGCTAACAGAAGAATCGCGCGTCAGAGATATAAAACAGATGCATACAGGAATTCTTTTATCAAGTTTGCTATTAGATTCAATCAATAAGTAGCTAAGGAATGATGATGACAGGTACAAGTATTATTCAAAAATATAAAGAAACCCAACTCGCTATCAAATTAATTTCCCTTGGTGGCAGAATTCAAATGTTAGAAAGCGAAACCAATTTAAGCCGAAATAAACTGATAAAACTGTATAAAGAGATTCAAGGTTGCCCACCGCCTAAAGGTTTATTGCCTTTTTCAACATCGTGGTTTATGACTTGGGAACCCAATATTCATGCCAGTATATTTTATAATGCTTATGCGTTTTTAGTGAGAAATGGGCTCAAGTCAGGCATTCAAACTATTTTAAAAGCTTATCAACTTTATTTAGAACAATGTCAATGTTCGCATAAAGAAGAACCTGTTTTAGGGCTGACTAGAGCTTGGATTTTAGTCAAATTTGTCGAAAAAAAGGTGATGCAACAATCCTGTTGCACGGAATGCCGTGGGCTTTTTATTACTCATGCTTATCATCCTCGAAATACTTTTACTTGTAGCTTATGTCAACCACCATCAAGAGCGGATAAAAATAATAAAACCCAAAAAGAAAATGACGAAAGATGCATGAAAGTGTTATCAAGACCAAGTTATTTAAATTCATCAACTACTAGACAGATCACTGCTTAAATAAGTATTAAAAATAAGTATTAAAGCAATTTAGCTGTTATTTTATGGAGAAAGAAAAAAACCAATGCTAATCATTATAGGTTATATTGTCGTTATCGCCTCGGCGCTACTTGGTTATGTGCTAAGTGGCGGTTATTTAGCTGTGCTGTTTCAACCACTCGAATTGTTAATTATTGGAGGCGCAGCAGTTGGTGCTTTTATTGTCAGTAATGAAAAGAAAGTCATCAAAGCCACGCTGCAATCTTTAGGACAATTATTTAAAACCTCTAAATATAATAAAGCACTTTATTTAACATTAATTAATTTAATGTACAGCGTATTAACGAAGATCCGACAAAGTGGAGGATTATCCATTGAGGCTGATATTGATAATCCGCATGAAAGTGAATTATTTAAAGCCTATCCACAGATTTTAGCTAACCCTAGAATCTGCGACTTTATCACTGATTATTTACGACTTATGATTAGTGGCAATATGGATGTATTTGAGATCGAAACACTCATGAGCGAAGAAATTGAAACCTTCGTTCATGAACTCGAAAAACCCGTTGATGCCATTTCAAGTATTGGTGATGGTTTACCGGCATTTGGTATTGTTGCCGCGGTCATGGGTGTCATTAATACCCTAGCGCAAGCAGATCGACCAGCAAGTGAACTTGGAGAACTTATTGCCCATGCGATGGTGGGAACTTTTTTAGGGATCTTACTTGCCTATGGTTTCGTGTCACCGCTAGCAGCCTTATTGAAGCAAAGAAACGCTGACGTGGTCAAAATGTTAGAGTGCACCAAAGTGATTCTTATTGCCAGTATGCATGATTATGCTCCTCAAATTTGTATTGAATTTGGCCGAAAAACACTCTTCTCTCATGAAAGACCATCATTTTTTGAATTAGAACAATACATACAAGAAGTTAAAGACAAAAACACTAATCCAAATGAAAATAATTAATAATGAAAGATAAGTCTGTAAGAATAATTGTCCGAAAAAAATCGGGGCACGGCGGCGGGCATCATGGCGGTTCGTGGAAAATCGCTTACGCCGACTTTATGACCGCAATGATGGCGCTATTTTTAGTTATGTGGCTAATTTCTACATCAACGCCCCAAGAATTAAAAGGTATTGCTGAATACTTTAGAACGCCCTTAATTCTTGGCTACAATGGCGGGAAAAATATTAGCGACAGTGAAAGCCCGATCCCTGGTGGTGGCGATGATGTGAGTAAACAAATCGGCGAAGAAAAAACCCATATGTTAAATGCATCACAAAATGAATATGAACAGCTACATATTGAAAGAAATCTACTTCTTGAAGCTGCACGTAAAATTTATGAAACGTTTGAGATAGATAATCGCCTTAAAAGCTTAGCGCCTAATCTTATTATTGAATTAACTGAGCTGGGATTACGGATTCAAATTTTAGCTTTCGATGATAAACCCATGTTTGGTATTGGTAGTACATCCATTGATCCCAATATGCAAGAAATTTTGCATGCACTAGCACCTATTATTAATTCATTACCGAATAAAATCACTTTATCTGGCCATACCGATGAGCGGCAATATATAACAGGGGATCGTGGTTATAGTAATTGGGAATTATCGGCGGATAGAGCCAATGCATCAAGAAGAGAACTCATTGCTGGTGGCTTAGATTCCAATAAGATTATTCGCATTATTGCGTTAGCTGATACAGTAAGCTTAAACAATCCTAACTACAGCAAAGATGCCAATCGTCGCATTAGTATCTTAATTTTGAATAAAAATGCCCAACAATATATTGAAAATGAAAATAACATGACAGGTACTGATTTTTTAAAACAATCAAAAACCATTATCGAGCAATAATCAAATAGTCAAATAATTTCAAAAATCAAAACACATTACCTTTTGGATAGTGAAATCAGACAAACTATCCATTAATGGGTTGAAAAAATCATTAAAGTTTTGAGAAATTGCGCCGATATAGAAAACAGCCCTTTCTTTTAATAATCACGTTATTAACTGAAACTATATATTATATTTAGGAGTTTTTATGACAAATTCATTGATGAATACGGGAATTAGTGGATTAAATGCAGCGCAAAATATGCTTAATGTGATAAGTAATAATATTAGTAATGCCCATACAATCGGTTACAATCGCCAACAGCAAGTTTTACGTCAAGCAAATGGAACTCAACATAGTTTTGGTTTTGTAGGTAATGGTGTTTCAGTATCATCCGTTAATCGCGCCTTTAACCATTTTGTTGTAGGACAGCTACGTCAATCACAATCGCAAGATGGATCGATTAAAGCTTATTATAATGAATTATCGAAGGTAGATAATTTATTAGCAGAAAATGATAATAGCATTTCATCACAATTCAATAACCTCTTTGCTAGCTTAAAGAAGCTTGCTTCAAATGCAGGTGATGCCGCGACCAAGCAAACCGTTATTAGCGATCTAACCTCATTGACGAATCAATTTAATAAAACAGAAAAAAACCTAAAAAATCAAATTGCCAATGTGAATACCGAATTAAGCAGTAATATTGATAAGGTTAATACTTATACTCAGCAAATTGCCGAACTTAATCAAAAGATTTCACACTTACAGGCGGTGGGAAATGGGCTTGAACCCAATGCATTGCTTGACCAACGCGATCAATTAGTTAATGAATTAAGCGAAATCGTTGGCATAACCGTTACTGAACAAAATGGGCAATATAACCTTTCACTTGCTAATGGCTTGAATTTAGTCCAAGGCTCTTCGATTAACCTATTATCGGTACAACCATCGCAAGACGATCCTACATTAAATACCATTATTTATACGCATAATTCAGGAGCAACGCAAGAGCTGACTAGCCAAAATATTATATCAGGCACATTAAACGGATTATTAACTTTTCGTGACGGACCATTAACTGAAGCTCGTAATCAATTAGGTTTAATTGCCTTAAATTTGGCGGAACGTTTTAATGAAGTGCATATGTCAGGCGTTGATATTAATGGTAATCAGGGTGAAAAGTTATTTGACTACAATCCCCCTAGTTGTATAACCAATATAAAAAATCAAGGTAATGCCTCGGCAAAAATCGAATTTAACTCAGTTTGCGACGTAAAAGCTTCTGATTATAAAATTGAATTTGATGGTGACAATTGGGTTGTTACCCGATTATCTGATCATAAACAAATCACACCAGAAATTGAAGATGGTAAGTTAATTTTTGATGGGCTTTGTATTGAGATCAATGGCAATGCAATGCCTGGTGACTCGTTTATGATAAAACCCGTTGCTGATATTGCCTCATCATTACAATTACAAATCAAAGACGTTAATAAACTCGCAACGGGTATTAATGATGAAGAAAATGGCGCAGGCGATAATCGTAATGTTGCCAAATTACTAGAAATTCAAAATGAAAAGCTGGTTAATGGTACAACAACCTTAAAAAGTGCTTACACAAGTTTAGTCAATTATATTGGCAGTGAAACCCAAACGGCTAAAATATCTGCCCAATCAAGCAAAAATATTACTCAGCAAATTTATGAACAAAATCAATCTATATCCGGAGTGAATATTGAAGAAGAATATATCTCTATGCAGGTATATATGCAGTATTACCAAGCTAATGCAAAAGTGATAGATGCGGCAACAACAATATTTGATACCATTTTAGGTTTAACTAAATGATAAAAGGATAAAAAATGCGCCTTAGTACAAACTCACTTTATCAAAAAAACTTACAAAGTATTTTAAATACCAATAGCCGATGGCAAAAATCTGGTTTGCATTTAGCCACGGGCAAAAAGATCTTATCGCCGTCTGATGATCCAATGGGCGCATCACAATCATTGATAATAAAACAAGCTCAAGCGCAAAATGAACAGTTTCAAGCAACCCGTGAAAGCGCCGATAAATTACTTAGCCGTCAAGAAACGATTTTAGCGGAAACCAATACCGTTATCCAAACAATTCAAGAAACATTGATTTATGCAGCAAACGAAACATTAAATGAAGAAAACAGATTAGATCTTGCCAACAAATTACAAGCTTTAAAAGATCAACTGTTATCATTAGCCAACTCAAAAGATACTAATGGCAACTACCTTTTTGCTGGCAAGAAAAACGACACCCCACCTTTTGTTGTAAACGAATCTGGCGAAGTGAGTTACGTAGGCGGCACAACATCGGTTAACGTTTTTATTGATGACTCACGAGAAATCGCACTCAGTTTTACAGGCATTGAAGTATTCATGACGGGAGCAAATGTTAAACAAGCTGATGGAACTTCCGCAGAAAGTAATATTTTTGCAAGCATAGATTATGCAATTGAAGCGTTAAAAATGGATTTAGACTATGACAATGAAGAGACTGTCCAACAATTTAGGGATGGATTATCAAAGGCTCACAACGGAATAGATAATTCTTTTAATAACATCTCAACGCTTAGGGCGCAAGGCGGATCGGTATTGTCTGAAGTTGATAGACTATTAGCATTAGGTAAAACACTGGATATTGAATTTCAAACTCAAATTAGCCAGCTTGAAGATGTTGACTGGTACGAAACAATCTCAGAATATGTCATGCTACAAGCTAATTTACAAGCGGCGCAATATACCTTTATGACCATGCAAAGTATGTCACTGTTTCAAATGAAATAAGGCATTGAACCTAACGTCATTCAGTAACATTATTCTTACCCCAAGTCGTGAATCGACTAAAACTATTCATCCAAACCCAAGGAGGCTTATCGCCTCCTGTTTTGCTAAAAGCATGACTTTCATATAAAAACCAACAAAAAACTTAAATAAAATCAATGTGTTTCCTGAAGCGTTTTGATTGCTTTACCGCATAACATATTGTTATTGTTAATTTTTGGTGAAATTATAATAACATCTTTATGATGGTTTACTTTCTTTTTATTAAAAGCTCAACAGCCCTTAGCGTGGTTGAGATTATTTACTTTTTACTTTGCATGGCAAAGCGCTGAAAATACAAGTATTCAGCATAACTAATCTAGGTTTATTGTTAAAAAAATAACAAAAATAGACTAAA
>NZ_LZGZ01000259.1:0-12144 GCF_001690515.1 Gilliamella sp. Fer4-1
TTTCTTGAATAAAAAATGGATTCCCTACTCGCACACAAAACTATTTATGCTAAAATCAATACACATTCAATAAACTAACATAAGGACGTAACGAAATGCATATCGGTATACCTAAAGAACGGTTAGCCAATGAAGCTAGAGTTGCCGCTACCCCTCAAACAATTGAGCAACTGTTAAAGCTTGGTTTTACAGTTTCTGTAGAGCAAGGCGCTGGACATGCTGCTCATTTTGAAGACCAAGCTTTTATTGATGCTGGAGCCACAATTCAAAATACGCAAGATATTTGGCAAAATGATCTCATTTTAAAATTTCATGCACCAACAGATGATGAAATTGCTTTAATGAAAGATGGATTAACACTCATCAGTTATATTTATCCAGCACAACACAAGGAACTATTAGAAAAATTAGCAACTAAAAATATTACTGTGATGGCAATGGACTGTGTGCCTCGTATTTCACGCGCACAATCTTTAGATGCATTAAGTTCAATGTCTAATATTGCTGGTTATCGTTCTGTTATTGAAGCGGCTAACCAATTCGGTCGATTCTTTACAGGTCAAGTTACTGCTGCTGGTAAAGTACCACCAGCAAAAGTATTAGTTATTGGCGCAGGGGTTGCTGGTCTTGCCGCAATTGGTGCGGCAGTGAGCTTAGGTGCAATTGTCCGTGCTTTTGATACCCGCCCAGAAGTTGCTGAACAAATTAACAGTATGGGCGCCGATTTTTTAGAGCTAGACTTTGAAGAAGAAGCTGGAACTGGTGATGGTTATGCAAAACAGATGTCAGCAGCTTTTATAGAAGCAGAGATGGCTTTATTTGCAGAACAAGCCAAAGATGTGGATATCATTATTACCACAGCACTCATTCCAGGTAAACCAGCACCGAAACTTATTTCTAAAGAAATGGTTGAATCAATGAAACCAGGCAGTGTTATTGTTGATTTAGCTGCGTTAACTGGCGGTAACTGTGAATTAACTAAACCCGGCGAAGTTTTCGAAACAGATAATAATGTAAAAATTGTTGGTTATACTGATTTAGCTAATCGTATGCCAGCTCAAGCATCTCAACTTTATGGGACTAACATTGTTAACCTATTGAAGCTGCTAGCTAAAGAAAAAGACGGAAACATTGATATTAACTTTGAAGATGTTGTTATCCGCGGTGTTACCGTTGTTAAAGATAAAGAAATTACTTGGCCAGCGCCACCAATTCAAGTATCAGCTCAACCACAGAAAAAAGTAGCTGAACCAATAGCCAAGCCAGAACCAAAACCAATGGATGTTCGTAAAAAATACGGTATTTTAGCTTTGGCTATTATTGCTTTCTTCTGGCTTGCTCATTCCGTTCCTGAAAGCTTTTTAGGTCACTTTACTGTGTTTGCGTTATCTTGTGTAGTTGGCTACTACGTAGTGTGGAATGTCACACATTCTTTACATACACCACTAATGTCGGTAACAAATGCCATTTCCGGTATTATATTAGTCGGTGCAATATTACAAGTCAGCGATGATAATGGCTTAACAACGGCAATTGCCTTTGTAGCTATTTTGATTGCTAGTATCAATATTTTTGGTGGATTCTTTGTTACCCAAAGAATGCTGAAAATGTTCCAACGTGATAAGTAAAGGAGAGCATAAATTATGAGTAATGGAATAATTCAAGCAGCCTATGTTATTGCTGCATTACTTTTTATTTTTAGCTTACGAGGTCTTTCTAACCAAGAGTCGGCCAAATCAGGAAATATCTACGGTATGATTGGCATGGCAATCGCCCTTATCGCAGCGGTTGCTAGTATCACTGGTGGACTACACTGGATAGTTATCGCTATGGTTATTGGTGCGGCAATTGGTTTATATTTAGCTCAAAAAGTTGAAATGACACAAATGCCAGAACTGGTTGCCTTACTTCACAGCTTTGTTGGCATGGCCGCCGTGCTTGTTGGTTTCAACAGTTTCTTAGATCCTCACATCCAAGATTTTAGCGGTGGTGAACTTAGTGTTCACTTAGTTGAAATATTTGTTGGTGTCTTTATCGGTGCTGTTACTTTCTCTGGCTCTGTTGTCGCCTTTGGCAAATTAAATGGTCGCATTAGTTCTAAACCGCTATCCATTCCAAACAAACATTATTGGAACTTAGCAGCAATTGTTGTTTCTATCATTTTAATGTTTAGCTTTGTTGAACTGAAAAGTGGTGCAGGTGCAACAATTAGCTTATTAGTTATGGCAATTATCGCTTTTGCTTTTGGCTTCCATCTTGTTGCCTCAATTGGTGGTGCTGACATGCCTGTTGTTATTTCAATGCTAAACTCTTATTCGGGTTGGGCTGCCGCTGCTGCAGGTTTTATGCTAGGTAATGATCTTCTTATTGTAACTGGTGCATTAGTTGGTTCATCCGGCGCAATTCTTTCATATATTATGTGTAAAGCAATGAACCGTTCATTTATTAGCGTTATCGCAGGTGGATTTGGTAGTGATGGTAATATAGCAAATTCATCTGATGAAGAACAAGGTGAGTACCGTGAAATGCAACCCGCTGAAGTTGCACAAACATTAAAAGAAGCTCGCTCTGTTATTATTGTTCCTGGCTATGGTATGGCTGTTGCGCAAGCACAAGGTGCTGTAAGTAATATTACAGAAAAACTACGAGCAATGGATATTGAAGTGAGATTTGGTATTCATCCTGTTGCAGGACGCTTGCCTGGACATATGAATGTGTTACTTGCGGAAGCCAAAGTCCCTTATGATATCGTCCTTGAAATGGATGAAATCAATGATGACTTCCCTGACACCGATGTCGTTTGGGTTATTGGTGCAAATGATACTGTTAACCCAGCAGCAGAAGAAGATCCAAATAGTCCAATTGCTGGCATGCCAGTTCTTGAGGTTTGGAAAGCAAAAACGGTAATTATTTCTAAACGATCAATGAATACCGGTTATGCAGGTGTGCAAAACCCACTATTCTTTAAAGAAAATAGTTATATGCTATTTGGCGATGCGAAAGATAGCGTTGAGAAAGTACTACAAAACCTTTAATTAATCGCGGCAAATATTACTGTGGCGCTTGCCACAGTAATAACCGAAAAATAAGCTTTTGCCGCCTATCTACAAACTTAAATGCTAGAAATTCATACCATTAATATTAATTAAATTAAATAGTAACTAAATTAGCAAAATAATATTAACCTTTTCTGTTAGTGCCAACTAAGCAAATGATTTATTTAGTTAAAATAATTTTAGAAAAATACAGGTTTCATGTATGAAATAGCCTTTCTGCTAACAGTTATCTTTTTTAATTTGTTCTTTATGATAAAGATAATAAGCACCTCGAGATACCATTCGAAGTTGGAAAATAAGATCTTCAATTAATTTTTCACGCTGCACCAAATCAAAATCAATCGCTTCTGCACCCGCATTAAATGCAATAGTGACCATCGCTTCGGCTTGAGCTTCGTTATAATGATGAGGCATTTGGTTGGCATCATCAAGATAATCGACAAGCTCTACAATAAAGTGTTGAATTTCTCGAGCAATAGCAGAACGAAAAGCTGCTGACGTCCCCGCTTTTTCGCGAAGAAGTAATAAAAAGACTTTTGGGTTTTTATCAATAAATTCAATAAATGTGGTGACTGATGTCCGTAATACGCTACCGCCTTTTTCAATACGTTTACGCGCTTGGCGCAACAATTGACGAAGCGTTAAGCCACTTTCATCAACCATGGCTAAACCCAACTCATCCATATCACGAAAATGCCGATAAAATGAAGTAGCGGCTATTCCTGCTTCACGCGCTACTTCTCGCAGGCTTAAACTAGCAAAACCTTGCTCTGCATTAAGTTGATTAAATGCGGCTTCGATTAAAGTACGACGAGTTCTTTCTTTCTGTTGAGCTCGAACACCACCAGTCTTGATATTTTTCATCTAATAGCTCAATTCTGATATTCCTACATCCTCAAATATTAATTTGCTGATTTCAATAATTGCTCTTTTTCAGCAAGTACTTTTGGCATATGCTCACGGATAGTCTTAGCTATTGTTTCATAGCGAGAGCGTAATGGTGAACCAGGACGATAAATCAAAGTAATACTACGTGATGGCACTGGGTCTGTACAAGGGATATAACAGATATTATCACGAATTCGCTCATTAGGCGCAGCAAGCTCTGGAAATAAAGTAATACCACGACCCGCAGAAATCATACTCCTAAGCGTTTCAAGACTAGTCGCTTTGAACTGTTTATCTTCATCAATGCCAACTTGAAAACAATACCCCATTGCGTGATCACGCAAGCAGTGGCCATCTTCTAACATTAAAAATTTATGTCCTTTTAAGCCAGATAATTTGATGGTCTTTTTATTTGCTAGCTCATTATCAGATCGAACAGCTAAAAACATCGGTTCCTCAAATAAAGGCAATTCAATAAATTGAGATGTCTCTTTAACTTGCGCAACAATAGCACAATCAAGTTTACCACTTTCTAACTGAGCAACAATGCTAGCCGTTTGTGCTTCATGTAAGTAAAGTTCTAATTTTGGAAAAGATTCATGTAAAACGGTAATAACATGAGGTAAAAGATAAGGCGCTATGGTAGGAATTAATCCGATATGCATCGGTCCTGACATTTCTTCACCTTGACGGCTTGCCATTTCTTTTAGAATTTGAATATTACGCAAAATCTCTTTAGCCTGTTCAACTAGCATCATACCTGTTTGTGTAAATAATACTTTGCGGCTCGTACGTTCTAATAACATTACGCCTAATTCATCTTCTAATTTTCTAATTTGGCCACTAAGAGTTGGTTGACTCACATTGCAAGCATCTGCTGCTTTACGAAAATGGCGAAATTCAGCTAACGAAACAAAATATTCCAAATCACGAATATTCATAATATCCCCAATAAGTTATTAGTTAATGGTATATACTCAAATAGCTTCCATATGTAAGATTAATAGCATTAAAAATGCGCGTTATAATTTCTTAAACTATAATGCTTTATAAATAATATCCTACGAAACAAATAAACAAGAAGAAGTTCTGAGTATAGTTTTATTTCATCTTAATCAGTTAGTCAAAAACACTAACCAAAGCAAAACGAAATTTGTCGTTTTTAATTAGGTATTACTAATATTACTATATTAAGTACTATTGTTGATAATTATGTTCAAAAAATCAAATATAATATTTAAATCATTTTGGAAAAATCATTTTATTGAGAGAAAAACATCAATTTTAAGAAACATGGAAACTTATTAGCAATTGCGATATAATCACGCACTATAACTATTTTTAAGCCAAGATACTTTTTTGAGGTGTGCTATTTTTAAACAAGTTTCACGTTTTTATCAAAAGTTTTTCCGTCATGAAGATAAACAGAAAATGGGCTATGTGTCCATTCCACGTAATGAACATACTATATCCCGCAAAGAAATTAGTGAAAATGCATTAAAAGTCCTTCATCGATTAAATAAACAAGGGTATGAAGCTTATTTAGTAGGTGGATGTATTAGAGATCTCATTTTAGGCAAAACACCAAAAGATTTTGATATCACGACTAATGCAACGCCCGAGCAAATTCAGAAGCTTTTCCGTAACTGTCGTCTAGTGGGAAGACGATTTCGCCTTGCTCATATTATGTTTGGCAAAGAAATCATTGAAGTTGCGACTTTTCGTGGAGATCATGCGTCCCAAGAAGGACAAACTAATATATCTAAACGTTCACAATCAGGCATGCTGTTACGAGATAATGTGTACGGAACCATTGAACAAGATGCAATTCGCCGCGATTTTACCATGAATGCCCTTTATTATAGTATTAATGATTTCACTTTACGTGATTATTGCGGAGGATTGAAAGATTTACAAAAAGGTATTATTCGATTAATCGGCGATCCACAGACTCGTTATCGAGAAGATCCTGTTAGAATGTTAAGAACTGTTCGTTTTGCTGCTAAATTAAATATGGCAATTGAACCAGCTACTGCTGAACCAATTAAATACCTTGCACCTTTATTAAAAAATATTCCATCTGCTCGGCTTTTTGATGAGTCTCTTAAACTATTACAAGCAGGCAATGGCTACAAAACTTATGAACTACTGAGAGAATATTGTCTTTTTGAGCAATTATTTCCGATTATTGGGCGGTTTTTTACCAATAATCAAAATGGTTACCTAGAAAAAATCATTGCGCAGGCTCTAAAAAATACCGATTATCGTATTGCCAACAATAAACGGGTCAACCCTGCATTTTTATTCGCTGCATTTTTCTGGTACCCAATTATTGAGCAAACACAAGCAACCTGCGTTGAAAGTGGCTTACCATTCCATGATTCATTTTCGATGACAATTAACGAAGTGCTAAGTGAACAATGCAAAAATATTGCCATACCTCGACGTTTTACCTCTACAATGGGAGATATTTGGCGCTTGCAGCTACGTATGAAAAAACGAGAAGGTAAACGAGCATTTGTTATATTAGAACATCCTAAATTTCGAGCAGCTTATGATCTGTTAGAAATGCGAGCCTCAATCGAAAAAGGGGAACTCTTAGAACTGGCTAAATGGTGGGATGAATTCCAATACTCTTCGGTAGAAAAAAGAATATTGATGGTAAAACAACTTAATAAAATCAATAAACGCAAAGTGAAACGTTAATTTTTAATTCGCACTTTTATAAATAATCGTTATAATGTTGAAATTAAAATAATCATAATAATTTTATAATCATTGATGAAAAAATTAACGCCTTCTCTTATTGCACTAACCATCACTATTTCTTCGTATAACAACGCTAGTTATGCTATAGATTTACCGAAAGCTGTTAGCAATAATCCTCAATGCCTTATAGACGTACCAAGGTTTGATCGCCCTTTAGTCAATGGAAATATAAATACCTTACCAGTCAATGCTGAAGCTAATCAATTCGAAGCGATTTACCCAAATATTGCCATATATCAAGGTGAAGTATTTATTGAGCAAGGTAACCGCACAGTTCAAGCAGACAAAGTAACAATTGACACCAATGATGATGATAATCGAACTGTAACATTAGAAGGAAATATTAATTATCAAGATAATTTGATAAAAATGAAAGGCGAGAATGCATCAATGAATCTCAATAACAATGATGCCAATATGAGCCCAAGCCAATATCACCTTGTTAATCGACTTGGTCGTGGTAATGCTGATCAGATGAATCTTGAAAAGAACCGCTATGTTATTTTAAAAAATGGTAGTTTTACATCTTGTCCTGTTAATGATAGTACATGGAATATTAAGGGAACAACGGTTATTCATGACAATGAAGAACAGCTACTAGAAGTTTGGAATGCGGTATTTAGTATTGGTAAAGTCCCAGTTCTATACTCACCTTATTTACAATTACCAACTGGTGATAAACGCCGTTCTGGATTATTGATGCCTAATTTTGGCTATGACAGTATTGATGGCATTGATTTTTCAATACCAATCTATTGGAATATTGCGCCAAATTATGATGCAACTTTTACGCCCAGAGTTTTACAAAAACGAGGTATACAATTACAAACAGAATTTCGTTATTTAAATGAAATAGGTTTAGGCACACTTGCCTTTTCTTGGTTACAACATGATAGAAAATATGACGAAGATAGAAAAAATCATTTTAATGGCAACAATTATGATGACAATAAACATCGTTGGTTATTCCATTGGAAAAATGAAGAATTAATTAACTATAATTGGCGTTTCTATACTGATACAACGCGTGTCAGTGACAATCAGTATCTTACCAATCTAAACTCTAAATATGCATCTCAAACTGCTGGCTACTTAACACAGTTCTATAAAATTGCTTATAATGACGAAAGTTGGGATCTTACGCTAGGCTATAAGCATTTTCAGCCATTTCACTCTGAATTAAAAAATTCACTTTACCAAACCGAGCCACAATTAGATATTAGTTATTATAATAATGATTTGGGACCTTTCAAATTTAGAGCATTTTCTCAACTATCCCGCTTCTTGACATCGGGTCGAAAGAAACCTAAAGCATGGCGAGCACATCTTGAACCAACGCTTAATTATACTTTAACCAATTCTTGGTCATCATTAGCTACCGAAGCGGGTTTTATGGCTACTCACTATAAACAAGATAATATTAAAAATTATATTGATCAATATAAAGATTTAGATAAAAACGTAAATCGTTTTTTACCTAAATTTAGTATTGACGGTAAAGTCATCTTTGAACGGGATATGCCTTATCTCCATAACTATACTCAAACCTTAGAACCACGAGTAAAATACATCTATATCCCATATCGGAAACAATCAAATATTTGGGCATATGATTCCACTATACTGCAATCAGATTATATTGGCTTATTCAGAGATCAACCTTATAGTGGTCTAGATAGAATTGCTTCAACTAATAAGATATCAACGGGTGTAACAACACGAATTTATAATCAAAATAAAGTTGAAAAATTCAACTTATCAATTGGACAAATTACTTATTTTACCAAATCGAAAACGAGCGAACACAATAATGGTTTAGACGAAAACTCTGATACTGGCAGTATTACGTGGGCATCAGATAATTTTTGGCGCATAAGTGATGATATAATCTTTAGAAGTGGCGTCCAGTATGATACTCGAATTGATACCATTTCATTAGCCAATACAACTTTTGAATATCGCCCTTCTGCAGATAAGTTAGCACAATTATCTTATCGCTACGCAAATCGTAACTATATTGATACTGTTGATAAAAATTCTGCTTATAGAGGTTACAAACAAGATATCTCCCAAGCAGGAGTGATGACAGCGTGGCCATTATCACAAACAGTCGGCGCTGTTGGATCGTATTATTATGATGTAAAATTAGGACAATCCGCAGATGGTTTTGTCGGATTACATTATAGTGATTGTTGTTGGGGAACAACAATACAGTATGGTAGAAAATTAACAGATTGGAACAATACTTCTCGTAGAAGCAAATATGAAAATAAATTGTCTATTAATTTCGAATTGCAAGGATTAGGCAACAATCGAGACACCAAAGCCAAAATGCTAAATTTCGGAAAACTACCATATACAACAACATTTGAATAAGATATTTCTGTAAAATAATAGATAACCAATAAATTTATTGCAAGCAGTAAATGTTACAACAACAAAATGAGTTGAGTGAAGATGAAATTATTAAAACTATTTATCGCTTTAAACCTAAGCGTAAGTTTAGGTATTTTAACGCCATTGTCTGCCAATGCTGCACCTAAAGTTGTAGAGCAAGTTGCTGCAATTGTAAATAATAACGTTATTTTAGAAAGTGACGTTAATGACATGTTAAAAACAATTAAAGCTAGTACCGATTCTAGAAACTTACCCAATGATAAGGTGCTCAGACAACAAATCATTGATCGTCTCATTATAGAAAACCTAATTTTACAAAAAGCAGCTAAAGCTAAAATCACTGTTAGTGATGACGAGGTAACTAGTGCTATTAGCAGAATCGCTGCCCAAAATGGTATGACTATCGATCAGCTTCGAAGCAAGTTGTCAACAATGGGGATCAGCTATGGAGCGTATCGTGAAAGAATCCATAATGACATGTTGATTGAAGAAACACGAATGCATGAAGTAAGACCAAGAATCAAAGTTTCAGAAAAAGAAGTTGATAACTTAGCTAAAAACATTGCTCGTCAACCAACTAATAATATTGATGTAAAAATTAGCCATATTTTGATTTCTATTCCAGAAAGAGCATCAAAACAACAAATAGATAATGCAACAAATAAAGCACGGGATATTATTAATCGAGCTCAAAAAGGGGAAAATTTTGCTAAATTAGCCACTTCATATTCAAACGATGATCTTGCTTTAAAAGGTGGTAGTATGGGGTGGCGTAAACTTAATGAGTTACCGACTATTTTTGAAGAACGCTTAATACGTGCAGCAAAAGGCAGTATTATTGGCCCTATCCGCTCTGGCGTGGGTCTGCATATTTTAAAAGTTGATGATACACGTTCAGAAGCACCAAAAACAATTACAGTTCAAGAAGTAAATGCTCGTCATATTTTGATTAAAACAAATGTGTTAGTCACAGACCAAAATGCAAAACAAAAACTTACTGATATTCGTAAATCAATTACTAGTGGTGCAACAACTTTTGAAGCAGCTGCTAAAGCTAATTCTGAGGATACAGGTACAGCGAGCAAAGGGGGAAACTTAGGTTGGAACCGTCCTGAGATTTATGATAGCGGTTTTAGAAATGCACTAGCTCAATTAAAAAAAGGGGAAATAAGTCAACCAATAAAATCATCTTATGGTTGGCATTTAATCGAATTAATCGATACAAGGCGGATTGATGGGAAGAATGCCATGGAAAAAGCACAAGCTTATCAACTTATTTTTAATCGTAAATTTGTTGAAGAGGCCCAAGTGTGGATTCAGGAAATAAAAGGTGATGCCTATATTAAAATTACAGGTGAAGATAAACATGAATAGCCGTGTTCATCAAGGGCATTTTGCCCGCAAGCGATTTGGGCAAAACTTTTTACATGATAATTATATTATCGAAAATATAGTTGCAGCTATACAGCCCAAAAAAGAGCAGGCTCTAGTCGAAATAGGCCCTGGCCTTGCAGCATTAACTGTACCTATAAGTCAATGTGTTGATCATTTAACAGTTATAGAGATCGACAGAGATTTAGCCAACAGATTAGTGGGAAACCCACTATTGAAAAATAAACTAACTGTCATTGAACAAGATGCACTGACCTTTGATTTTAATCAGCTAGCTGAGCAATTAGACAAACCATTAAGAGTATTTGGAAACTTACCTTATAATATTTCAACACCTTTAATGTTTCATTTATTCGAATATGCAAATATCATTACTGATATGCATTTTATGCTACAAAAAGAAGTAGTAACTCGCTTAGTTGCCGCTCCTAATAGTAAAGATTATGGTAGATTGAGCGTCATGGCTCAATATTATTGTCAGATCATACCTGTTCTTGAAGTTCCACCAACATCATTTAAGCCAGCACCAAAGGTTGATTCAGCTGTTGTTAAATTAATTCCTTATAAAGAAAAGCCTTATATTGTTAATGATATAAAAATACTTTCTCGTATTACGATGGAAGCATTTAATCAACGACGTAAAACTATTCGTAACAGTTTAAGCAACATGTTTACTGCTGAACAGCTAGAGGATTTAAATATTGATCCAAGTTTACGTGCTGAAAATTTAACAGTTCAACAATATTGTCAACTTGCAAATTCATGGAATTAACAGTATGGCAAACTTACTTATTGGCGATATTCATGGTTGTTATGATGAGTTTATGCGAGTGCTTGAAAAAGCAAAATTCTCATCATCAGACACCTTATGGCTAACAGGTGATCTCGTTGCCAGAGGACCAAAATCATTAGATGTCCTAAGGTTTGTTAAACATAATGGCAATCAAATTCGATTAGTATTAGGTAATCATGACTTACATTTATTATCAATTTATGCAGGTGTTACTGTTTCTAAAAAGAAAGATAATCTTGAATGCGTAATTAATGCGCCTGATTTTGATGAATTAATGAATTGGCTACGTAAACAACCATTGGTTCAAATTGACGAGTCACTAAAACTAATTATGGCTCATGCTGGTATTTCACCACAATGGGATCTTGAAACACTAAAAAAATGTGCCAATGACTTGAACGTTATGTTATCTAGTGACTCTTATGCCTTATTCCTTGATAAAATGTATGGTAACTTTCCTGATGAATGGTCACCTGAACTAAAAGGTTTAGATAGACTGCGCTATATTGCTAACGCATTAACTCGTATGCGTTTTTGCTATGAGGATGGTCGCTTAGATTTTTATTGTAAAAAGTCGCCAGAGCAAGCACCTTCAAAGCTTAAACCTTGGTTCTTATTATCAAGTAAAATTCCAAAAGAATATAGTATTGTTTTTGGGCATTGGGCTGCGTTAAACGGAAAAGGCACCCCTGAAACCATTTACGCACTTGATACAGGGTGTTGTTGGGGCGGAAAATTAACATGCTTACGATTTGAAGATAAAAAATATTTCAAGAAACGTAATATTGAAACAAAAAGTTAAAGTTACTACTAAAAAGGACCAATTATGATGTCTACTTTATCTGTCAT
>NZ_LZGZ01000260.1:0-32143 GCF_001690515.1 Gilliamella sp. Fer4-1
TTCAGTTGAGTTATTTCATTCAGATAGAGGAAAAGAATTTGATAATCATCTACTTGATGAATGTTTAAAGGAATTTGGCATTGAGCGTTCATTAAGCCATAAGGGATGCCCTTATGATAATGCTGTGGCTGAAGCAACATTTAAAGCGGTGAAAACTGAATTTGTGTCAAACACGATTTTTGATTCACTTGAACAACTCAGGTTGCAATTTAATCACTATGTGGATTGGTTTAATTACAACAGGCTTCATTCGTCTTTAAATTACCAGTCACCCATTGAATATAAAATGAATCTATGACCTTATCTTTTTGGTACTAAAAAGTGTGGACATACCAAAGAAATAAGGATAGAAAATAGATAACATATTATTTAAAAAAGTATAATAAGTATTTTGGCAAAATCGAAGCCACAAGATCAAGTGTGGCACAAATAATAAAATAAACTACAATGACAAATAAAAAGATTTCGGTTGGATAGACCATACTACGATTATTGATTTGTGTTGCAACAAAAGTAAATTCAGCCACCCCGACAATATAAGCCAAAGAGGTATCTTTAATAAGTGACACCCATTGGTTAACAAAAGACGGTAGCATCATTTTAACGGCTTGAGGTAATATAATAAATATAATCACCTGTTGTTTAGTTAAACCTAATGAAAACGCTGCTTGCCATTGCTCTTTAGCCACCGCAATCATGCCAGCATGAACGGAGTGGCCAATGTATGCAGCACCTATTAAAGATAGAGCAAATATCACCGTTGCAATTGCTGGTATATCAACATGAAGCACCATAGGTAATAGAAAGTAACTCCAAAAAATAAGCATAATAACAGGAATAGCTCTAAAAAAACTAAGCACGCTAATTAATAAATTGTGTAAAATCCCTTTTAAAACCGTTAATCCTACCCCTGCAAAAATACCTAAAATTGTTGAAAACAAGATAGCGATAATACTTATTAATAATGTTAAGAAAATACCTCCAGGGAAATTTCCCCACATTAAGTAACCTAAATTATTCCAAATAACTTCAAATCCTTTAAAGCCCATAAATAATCACACCCTACTTGTTTGCAATTGTTTTGTTTGATAAATATTGCCTAAAGTTCCAACTATTACTATCGTTATAATATAAAGTAAAGTTGCAATGGCAAAATCTTGAAAGGTTTTTAATGATTCAGTTTCGATTTGGCGCGAGACATAAGAAAGTTCTAACACACCAATAGCCATGGTTAACGATGAATTTTTAATAATATTCATGTACTGACCAATTAAAGGTGGAAAAGCAATGCGAAAACTTTGTGGTAAAATAATAAAGCGCATACTTTGCCACCAACTTAAACCCAATGCTAATGCGGCTTGTTCTTGCGCTCCTCTAACTCCAGCAATACCTGCTCTAAACTCTTCGGCAATAAAAGCGCAGGAATAACAAGTTAAACTAATTGAGCCTATGATGAATTCAAATGATGGCATTTTCACTGAAAAAAAGAACAATTGAATTTGTGGTTCTTCAAATAACCATAATTTAAATTCGACTGGCAATAAACTACCTACCCCAAAATACCAAAAAAAGAGTTGAGGTAGTAACGGAGAATAACGAAAAATTGCGCTATACCCCATTACGATTATTTGAATGATTTTAATTCGACTTTGTTGAGCAATAACTAGTAAAAAACCCAGTAATGTTGAAAAAATAATGGTAAGCAATGAAATAGCCAACGTAACTAAAAAACCATCCCATAACCACCACAAATAACGTGGTTCAAGTAATTGCTCGTACATAACTACTGACCTTTACCTATTTTAAAATCACCACGAGGCATAGCCGATGTTGTTTCAGGTCCAAACCAACGGTTATGAATTGTTAATGCTTCGCCATTTTTTTCAAGCGTTAACAAAATTTGATTTACTTTATCTTTTAAACGAGTTTCCCCTTTTGGTATACCAACAGCTTGATATTCTTCAGTAATACTAAATGGTGAAATTTCAAATGCTGCTCGTTGCTCTTCAGGTAAATTGGCTAATAAGCCAATTAATTTTGCATCATCTTGAGTGATTGCCTGCACAACACCATTACGTAATGCTGCAAATGCAAATGGCGTATCATCATAAGAAATCACCTTAGCCGTTGGATATTTTTCACGTAATGTAATTTCCATAACTGTACCTTTATCAGCACCAATACGAAGATTTTTCAAATCGTCAGCTGATTTTAATACCCCCTTTTTTGCTACAAATTTTTGACCAGTCGCAAAATAAGGCAGACTAAAATCAACTGTTTTTGTTCTTTCATCAGTAATGGTAAAATTAGCGACAATTAAATCAGCTTTTTTTGATGTCAATAACGGAATTCTATTAGCGGGATTAGTTGGGATTAGCTTAACGTTAACGTTTAACCCTTTGGCTATCATGTTAGCATAATCAACATCAAGTCCTGTAATTTTATTGGTCTTTTCATCAATGTACCCAAACGGCGGGTTACTATCAAATACCGCTATTTTGATTTCGCCTCGTTTTTCAATATCATCAAGCCGATCTGCGTAGGCAGAACTGGTACCTAATAGTGTGCTTATTAAGGTAATAGTCGTAAGTAATTTGGTTAATAATTTCATCTTGATTCTCCACTATAAAGGTTTTTATCTACGTTTAAAGTCTATCAATAAAGAATCAAATGAATAAATAGCAAATATTCACATGGTTATAACTTAAAGTTATATGGAGAATTATCTGATTAAGGATTTTATCAATAATGAATAAAACTAATAAAAGTTGGGTATCACATACCAAGATAGAAAATTTTACTAACTTTTATTAACGCAAGATGCACTAAATTAAGTTGTTAATGTTCATTTTGGTGCAAATTAGCGTTATTGTGTGTTAATTATTCGCTTATAATTCCTTGATGATAGGTAATTATAATTATTTTTAATTAGTTTTTTTACTCGAAAACAGTAATTATAGAAACTATTCTTGTTATTAATGGATGTTGTTAGCCTATGGCATGATGTTTGCATTACTTACAAAAGTAGTAAAAATTCGTAAATAGGGTGGCCTTATCGATAATTAAAAAAACAAATTAAAAGGAGATATGCACATGAAAGATCATAGCAGTAGTACCGTTGCTTTTATTAAAAATCGGCGTGCTTCGTTAATCAGTGCTATTTTTTTAATGGCAACTTCAGCAATTGGTCCAGGTTTTATTACTCAAACAGCGACTTTTACTGTTACCCTTGGCACTGCTTTTGGTTTTGGTATTTTAGCCTCTATTATTATCGACTTTGTTGTTCAACAAAATATTTGGCGAATTGTTGCATTAACTAAAATGAACTCTTCGGATATTGCTAATGCGACTATTCCATTCAGTGGTTATGTACTCGCAGTGCTGATCATATTTGGTGGGTTAGTGTTTAATATTGGTAACATAGCGGGTGCAGGCTTAGGTTTAAATGCACTTGTTGGGCTTAATCCTAAGTGGGGTGGTGCAATCAGCGCATTAGTAGCGGTTTATATATTTTCATCACGTAAAGCCAGCAATTTTATTGATCGTTTAATGATTGGTTTTGGTTTGTTGATGATTATTTTGACCTTATTTGTGGTGTTTGCATCACATCCACCAATTGGACAAGCTTTAAAAGAAACCGTTTTTCCAAGCAATATTGATTTTGCCTCAATTACGACTATTGTTGGTGGTACGGTTGGTGGTTATATCTCTTATGCTGGAGCTCACCGTTTACTTGATAAAGGGATGGTTGGTGCTCAGCATATCAAATATGTTTCAGGCGCAGCAACGAAAGGAATTATAGTTGTGGGTTTGATGCGTTATATCTTATTTTTAGCCATTTTAGGCGTAGTAGCAAGTGGTGTCACTATTGATATTTCAAGTTATGCTGCCAATCCTGCATCGCAAGCCTTTCAGGCAGCTTTGGGTGAATTAGGATTACGGATTTTTGGATTAATTTTATGGGCTGCTGCAATAACTAGTATTATTGGTGCTGCTTATACCTCAATGACTTTTATTACTCCTTTTAGGCGTTCTATTACTGAAAAGCAACGCCAATTTGCCACCACTATTTTTATTATGGCTTCTCTGGCTATTTATTTAGCAATGGGAACGGCACCTGTATCATTATTGGTTTTTGCCGGTGGTTTTAATGGTCTAGTATTGCCAATTGGTTTAACTATCTTTATTTATATTGGTTGGAAGCGTGCCGATCTTATGTCAGGCTATCATTATCCTAGATGGTTATTGTGGTCAGGTCTGATTGTCTGTGCCATTACTTGGTATATGGGGGCGATGTCTGTAGCCACTATCTTTAACTATTTAAAATAGAAGGACAATATGACAATAACTAAATTTATTGATTTAAATAGTGATCTTGGCGAAAGTTTTGGACAATGGAAAATGGGCAATGACGAGGCAATACTAAATGTTGTTAGTAGTGCTAATATTGCTTGTGGGTTTCATGCTGGTTCGCCAGAGGGTATTTTAAAAACCTTAAAAGCCGCTAAGGCGAATAATGTGACGGTGGGAGCCCATGTCGGTTATCCTGACTTAGTTGGTTTTGGTCGCCGTAATATGGACATTGCCACCGATGAGCTAAGTGCTGATGTAATTTATCAAATTGGTGCACTTAAAGGATTAGCAAAATCGATTGGTGCCAACGTTCGGTATGTGAAACCACACGGCGCATTATATAATACTATAGCATATGATAAACGTCAGGCAATGGCGGTAATTAATGCGATTTGCCTTATTGACCCTTCGTTGATTTTGGTTGCTCTTGCTGGATCACCACTCATTGGATGGGCTAAAGAAAGTGGTTTGTGTGTAGTTGCTGAAGCTTTTGCTGATAGAGCGTACTGTGCTGATGGAACATTAGTTTCTCGCAAAGAAGCTGGTGCTGTGTTACACGATCCTGATTTAGTAGCTGAGCGTATGCTACAGCTTGTTAATGATGGGGGAGTTATCTCTGTAGAAGGGCAGTTTGTGGATATTAATGCTGAATCAATTTGTGTGCATGGCGATAGTGCTGGAGCCTTAGCTATGGCACAAAAAGTACGGGAGAAATTACACCAAAATGGCATCATAATAACCCCATTTGCCAAGACAGTTGCTGCTTAAGTTGTCTATAAATGTATTTTTTAACATGATACAACAAAATAAAATTTATATATTTGATAATTAGGACTTGATCTATGTATAGAGGTGCTTAATGAGATTTTTACCTGTTAATCTTGATGCGCTTATTGTTGAACTCAAAAGCCTTGAACAAACAATGGCGTTGACTGATGCACTTCAACATGTTGTTTCACATTGGAATATAGAAGAAATAATCCCCGCTGCACGCACGATATTAATTCGTTATAATCCCATTGTGACTGATGCTAATACGCTTGCTAAGCATATTGCTCAATTAGATATTGCAGAACATGTAATGCAATCTGGCGAATTGATCATAATACCAGTTAGGTATAATGGCGAGGATTTATCCCAAGTGGCTGAATATCTAGGGATAACCGTTAGTGAAGTCATTGCCAGACATACCAATAATGAATATCAAGTGGCTTTTTGTGGTTTTGCTCCAGGCTTTGCTTATATGGTAGCTAAAAATGCTGAACTTAACGTGCCACGCCGTCAATCACCAAGAGTTCGTATTCCTGCAGGCTCTGTTGCATTAGCGGGTGAATTTAGCAGTGTTTATCCCCAAGCAAGCCCTGGTGGTTGGCAACTTATTGGAACAACTGATACAGCAGTGTGGGACTTAAACCGTGATAAACCTGCGTTATTGAAGCCAGGTAACCGCGTTAATTTTATTGATGCTAGTAAGTCATCTAAAAAATATTATTTACCGACTGCTAAAAAAGTCGGTAAAAGCATTAACCAACAACAAGATATTAAAATATTAGCAACGGGATTACAAACACTCATACAAGATAAGGGTAGAATTGGTCAGGCAGCATTAGGTATTTCTGAGTCTGGCGCCATGGATAAGGGAGCTCTGCACAGTAGCAACCGTATTTTAGGAAATCCAATTAATGAAGCAGTATTAGAAATTACGCAAGGTGGGTTTAAAGCACAGATAAACCGTAGTATGTTAGTTGCCGTCACAGGGGCTGAATGCGAGATAAGCATTACAACATCAGCTGGTGAAATGTATCATGCTGCAATGTATCAACCTATCCAATTGGAAACTGGTGATATTATTAGCTTAGGCAGCGCAAAATGTGGTGTACGTAGTTATTTTGCTGTACGCGGTGGTTTTCAGCTATCGCCTATTTTAACAAGTTGTTCTTATGATACTCTTGCGCAAGTTGGGCCATCACCACTTAATGTTGGTCAAACGCTAGCTATTAAGCACAATCAAAACTTAAATGCGGTGTCATTAATGGAAACTCCCGTTATGCACTATCCTACTTGTGACGATGTTATTGTATTAGATATTGTGCTTGGGCCACGCACTGACTGGTTTACTAAGCAAGCCGTAGAATTACTTTCTTCGCAACTATGGCAGGTTACACCAGCCTCTAATCGCATTGGTTTACGCTTATCTGGTGACATAGCTTTAAGTCGTGACAAGCAACAAGAATTACCAAGCGAAGGGACTTGTATTGGTGCAATACAAATTCCTGCTAATGGACAACCCGTGCTATTTTTAAATGATCACCCATTAACTGGGGGATATCCTGTTATTGGCGCTGTGTGTAATTATCATTTAGACTTAGCCGGTCAAATTCCAGTCAATGCTAAAATAAAATTTAATCCTATCGGAATATTTAAAGAATTTGAAGGGAGTGATGTTGCTCATGTCTAAAAATAGTCAAAAAATAATTCATAAAGTATTGATTGCTAATCGAGGTGAGATTGCCGTACGTATTATACGAGCGTGTCGTGATATGGGCTTTTTGTCTATCGCAGTTTATGCCGATGCTGATATTGATGCACTTCATGCGCAAATGGCTGATGAGGCTTATGGGTTGTCAGGTAATCTAGCAAGTGAAACTTATCTTGATATTGATAAAATCATTACGATAGCAAAAAGAGCAGGTGCCACAATGGTACACCCTGGTTATGGTTTTTTATCAGAGCGTGTTGAATTTGCTAAATCAGTACAAGATGCTGGTTTGATATGGGTTGGTCCAAATCCAGAAACGATTGAAATACTGGGCGATAAAGTGAAAGCCAGACAGCTTGCTTTGCAAGTTGGCGCTCCTTTAGTGGTTGGAACAAAAGAGCCAGTAAAAGATGTTAAAGAAGTCGTTGAGTTTGCTCATACCCATGGTTTACCGATTGCGATTAAAGCTGCTTTTGGTGGAGGTGGTAGAGGCTTAAAAGTCGCTTGGCACAAGGACGAGGTTGAAGAGCTTTACCATTCCGCTGTACGTGAAGCGACAGCGGCATTTGGGCGTGGAGAATGCTTTTTAGAACAATTTTTACATAACCCTCGGCATATTGAAGCACAAATTATTGCTGATAAGTTAGGAAATGTCGTAGTTGTTGGAACACGTGATTGTTCATTGCAACGTCGCAATCAAAAATTAATTGAAGAATCACCCGCACCTTTTATCTCCGAGCATGTAGAACAACAAATTATTCAAGCTTCGATTGCTATTTGTACTAAAGCAAACTATGTAGGAGTAGGGACAGTTGAATTTTTACTTAGCCAAGATGGCAAATTATCTTTTCTTGAAGTCAACACTCGGTTGCAAGTTGAACACCCTGTTACAGAAGAAACAACTGGTGTTGATCTTGTTATTGAACAGCTACGCATTGCACAAGGCTTACCACTTAGTATTGCTCAAACGCCTAAACCACAAGGTCATGCTATTGAATTTCGTATTAATGTTGAAGATGCGGCAAATGGTTTTTTACCCGTAGCTGGAATGATTACGCGTTTTGATGCGCCAACAGGTCCTGGTGTACGCTTAGACAGTGGCGTAGTTGCGGGATCGTCCATTCCTGCAATGTTTGATTCACTTATTGCAAAACTTATTATTGTTGGAAATAACCGACAGCAAGCTATAGCAAGAGCTCGGCGTGCATTAGCAGAATTTTCAATTGAGGGCGTTGCGTGTGTATTACCATTTGATCGTGCGGTCATTGAGCACCCTGATTTTTGTGATGATTTTAACGTGCATACACGTTGGATCGAAACTGAATTTGATACCGCGATAGCGTCAGCAAAAAGGCAAGTACCACAAAAAGAAGAAATACTTACACATACTTTTATTGAAATTGATGGTAAGCGTTGTAAACTTGGTTTACCTGCACAATTATTAGCTGGATTATCTTTGCAAACAGATGTTAATTTGGCTACACCTTCTTGTGGCAAAGCGGCGCTTTCTGAGTTAATTGTCCCATCGCCTGTCTCAGGTAGCCTTTTTAAATGGGCGATAAACGATAATCAAAGGGTAAATGCAGGGGATGTGATTGCTATTATGGAAGCCATGAAAATGGAAGTGCAAGTTATAGCACATCGACATGGTGTTTTAAAACAAATAATCAAAGAAGGTAACTATGTCAATGCAGATGTTCCCATTGCTGAAATTGTATAGATTAAACAGAAAAAACAATCATGTTTTTTATCAAAATCACTGAAATAATCAAATATAGACGATATATTAAGCTTATTTTATACTCGTTGCGTCAGATAGTTTGTCTATGTTCATATGTAGGATGATTTATATTGAAGTTTTCTCAGCAATCAACGTTAACAAATGGGGCTTTAGCTTTAGCATTATCATCAGCCTTAACACCTAATGGGATTATTGATAACCCTCAATTTTTTACTGGTTACGCACTTTATCCACAAATTCTTGCTAGATGTTTACTTGTATTAGCAGATATTACTGCGACCCGATATTTTAAACCCGTACCAGTGGCTTTGCGAGATCCTATTTTATCTGCTCAGGGGGATCAATTAAGAGCTGAGGTTTTTTCTGCCTGTAATAGTGTTTATGCTCGTTTGGATTTATTACAACAAGGCTTCGATGGGCAAATATTACGCGGTACAACCAATGTCGATATTGGCCTTGGTTTAAGGCAAGCACTAAATCAGGTTAATAGTAAGGATAAACTTCACCTCAATATTGGTGAGCAAGGCTTAGCAACGCGCCATATCCAACAACAAGATCACGATGTGATCAGTATAAAAACTGTTGTTGAGCGCCCAGTTGAAATGCCCGATAGGTGGATTCGAGCACTTGGCAATCTTACTGAAATTCATACTAAAATGGCGGCTGTTTTTACTGTATCGGGAATTCATGCGCAAACTTTTATTGCAAGATTGCCAGCAGTAACAAGCAAACAACAAGCAAGTTGGGTCGTTCCATCTAATACGGGCGTTAAATTGGCGTCTCAAGGTGATATTAATAGTGTCTATATTTCTGGCTTACATAGATTAAGTGCACTGAAGCGGTTAATGACCAACATAAAAAGCTTAACGTTTTATCGATTGGAAAGCGGAGAACAAGGGCCATGCATGGTTGAAGTCGCTCTTGATGGTGCAAGGCTTACCTTAAGCTTAACTGCTCAGCCATGGCAGGGGTATTCAGGTGAAGGAGTATTACTTGAATCGCTTGTGCCAAAACAGCAATTACAAAATGTTCAACTTGTTCAATCTATTTTGCAATTTGATTCGCAGATTGATCCGGCGCAATTATCTTCAAAAACTCATTTAGATGCTCGGAATATCGATAGTGCGTTGGCTTACCTTGCTGTTTCAGGCAAACTTGGTTTTGATGCCTATCAAAAAAACTATTTTCATCGCCAATTGCCTGAAGATCCTAATCGAGTCATAAAAGATAACCCACGTTTAAAATCGGCCTATAAGCTAGTTGAATTTATTGATCAGATTGATGAAACCACTTGGATTGTTCATTCTAATGATGAAGATTATCAAGTCCGTTTAGTTAGACAGAATAATGAAATGGTATCGCAATGTAATTGCTCATGGTATTTAAATCATCAGCTTAAAAAAGGACCTTGCAAACATATTTTAGCGGTTCAAATTAAGGAAAATATTTATGAATGCTAACTTAGAAAAAGCAGAAGCTATTTTTACTTCATTAAACTGGAATAATGTTACACCAGATAATATTTTGCAACAGCCGTTAGGCAGTAAGGAACAGCAAAAAATTGCCCTTTCTGGATTAAAAAGTGGCGAATGGGATGGGTATGTTCGTAGGGGAGACTCTTTCGAGCTACAAGACTATGTTAAGTGTAATAAAGCATATTTAGTGTTGTATGCTATTAGGATTGGGGTATCAGCCAGCCGAGCACTAAAGCTTGTGCGTTATGCCCATTCCTCTTTGTTATTGCCCGTTATTATGGCGCGCGGTGAGAATTATGCGCAGAAATTTGTACAATCAGCATCAGCGCCAACAGATCTTGTTGCTCAGTTAGTCGATCAATTAAATTTAGCGATTCCAGAAAATCCCAATTATATAAGTAATTGGACTTTGTACGCAGCCGTTGCTATGCGGGGTGACGATATTGTAAAGCATTTTTACGATAAAACCCCGCCAAATTTAGCGCAATGTCAACGCCGATTTTTTGAACACATTCATATTGCTATAGCGTTAAATATACCAGCAACACAATCTTTTACTCAGTTATTTAGTTTAGGGGTAGCATTAGGTTGGCTTGAGTATGAGCAAGCAAAAGAGCTTCTTTTTTTAGCCCTAGATATTGCCTCTCGTCCTGTAGATCGTAAAGCATGGCTTTATACACTTGATGGTTTAGGTATTACTGATGCTGAATTTTGCCAACGGGCATCTGCTTTAATTCCATTGCTAACAACGGGAGAGGCTGCGATGATTAATCGATTAGCACCTGTTTTAATTCCGTTTGTTGATGATGAATTACTAGTTGAAGTGATGATGGCCAGTTTATCGTCTAAAATAAAATCGACGCAAAAATTGGTGTTAAAAACAGCACTCAACCGTAATATACCCCAAAATGCTGATCGGTTTATGCCTTTATTTACTTTATTACTTAGCCAAACCGATGACTCGATTGTTGCTTTAACCAGAAAAATAATTACACAGTGGCAGCTTGATGGTGATTTTATGCAAGCTAGCCCAGTGGCATTAAAGCAACTTTGGCATCCAACGCCATCGCTTTGGCAATTACCACCTTTCGAGTTAGCGCCTATTTCACCCGATATATTAACAGAGCTAGCCTCTGAATTGGTAAAAAGGGACGTATCTGCCCATGATTGTGTGATGGAACGGTTTTTAGCTGTCGCCAATACGATCGCTTATAACGATCCTCAAGCCGCAAAAGCGAGTTTAGTCGGCGTAAAATTGCGAGCTGATGAGTTACTCGGTTTTATATTTTATTGGCGCAAAGGCAAAGAGATCCCGTATCACGATAATTTTACTTGTTTATTAACTGCGCGCGATTATATTGTCTGTAAAAACTTAGGAAAAATCCCTTGTTTACTGTCAACGCCAAGTATGAGTGATCTGTCAATAACTGTGGATGATCTTTGTCAGCGATTAGAGACTTATCAGCAATTAAATATTGATGTATTAGAAGCGGATCTATTTTTAGCATTGACTCGTCTTGATGTATCGATACAATCATCATCAACGAAAGAAAAACTTAGTAAACTAAAAATTACTGTCACTTTGCCGTCAGGGCAAAAAATGTCGCAAAATGCCGAGGCTTTGGTCTTACAGTATCTTAATGATCCCGTGATTGAACCAAAATTAGCGTTAAATGCTAATATTAATGATGTATCGTTTCTTCCTCAATCATTAAGTGATTTTCCAGAACGAATAGGCAATAGTTGGTATACTGCTGAGCTTTTTTCTATTTTTCCTTTATGGGGCGATAGTGCTATACCTTCCGATATTGATTGGGCCAAATCATATCATCAAGGTTTTGTGTTTGAGCAACTTGTTAAAAAACGCTCTCCTTTTCCCCCTCGTTCAGCAATTACACTTTTAGCAGCACAGCGATCTCATTCCTCTCATGTGCTTGGTAATATAGCACAAGCCGTGAATCAAGCATGGCAACGAGGATTGCTTAGACCTGGAGTGGCCGATGTTTTGCTATTGGAGCGTTTAGGCTCGCCCCCTTCCCGTATAGCAAGTTTAGTTGCTGTATTAGCTGATATTGGAAAACAAGGGATGCTTTCGGTAGTTTGGCCCATTTTCGATCAATTAATTATTGCTTCATGCAATGCGCTAAGAATGTTATCAGGCACTGTTGAAACGGTCGATGCCATCGCTGAATTTTTACCTGAAGTTCAATATGCTGTTGATCAGGGTATAGCTGATGCAAGCCAATTACAATTATTAGGCATCAGGATGTTAGCCAGTAAAAAAGGTAGTGCTAATGCAATAAAGAAAGCCCAAGCGATAGTTGACAAGCTCCCTAATATAGCACCAGCGCCGTTAAAACAAGAAGTGTCTATGCTAGCGCCTGATGATTTTGATCAAGTATGGGTAAAGACGGAAAAAACTAGCGTTGTACCTGAAGATAATGTTTCTATTGCTGTGAGTAAACCTGTCATTAACCCATCTTCTCAATTTTCTAAACGTTTGTCTAAATCGTTATTATTTACTTTGAAACTTCCTAATGTAGCAAATCAAGTTTTCCAGATTGTTAAAGGTGATTGGTATTATGATTTAGAAAACGAATGGCAATGCGAAGCTTATCCCGCGCCATTGAATCATTCAGAATTTTGCATTGATTCTCAAACAGAAAGCGTTTGGTTACACTGGAGTGAGGCGAGCCAATGTCTTGTTGTTGAAAAGAGCCGATATGGGTTGGAAAATTGTAAAAATGCCAATAACTTAATTTTTTCTAACGCATTGGTAATGGTGATTATTGGATTATTAGCGCAAGATAGTGATACCTATCACACAAATTCAATTTTTGAACAAAATGTTGAACAAGGCGTCATTGACGCTGACATCATGCGTAAAGCAATTATCTTATTCCTTGACTATCCCGATTTTAGTCCAGCTAAATTAATCCGATTACTGGAAAAAAAACCTAATTTATTATCAGTATTTTACCCTGTATTAATTGAGTGCATTAAGTTTGTAGGAAAAATAGCAAAACGAGATGAAAAAATACCTGCTTGGATCAATCGAATTTTAGATATGTCATTCATTTATGTGCCTTATTTACAAGAAGCAACAAAGCGTGGTTATCTCTCTGAATCTGATTCCCATTGGCAAGGATTAGCCGACATAGCCCATGCAAAAGTAAAATCAACGGCAGTAAATAAAGCAAGACAATTGCTTGAGTTTATTAAGTAATGTAGTTATTTCTTAACAATACATTTGGTAATGTTAAGCATGTTTAATTTGTGAATAATTAAATTTAGTAATTATTCAAATTGTTATATAAAAAAACATTATGATAATCATTATTTTCTAAAACATCATATTGAATTATGTTACTGTTTTGTCTTTATTTTAATAAGAAAGGCATATTATGACTCATTCTTCTCATCCGTTGGTTCGTTTTTACTTAAAAGTAGGGTTGATACCGCAGATTTTATTGGGCTTAATATTTGGTATTATTCTCGCTGCCGTGTCGAAAGAGACCGCTTTAGGGATGTCACTTATCGGAGAGCTATTTATTAATGCTTTAAAATCAGTTGCGCCAATACTTGTACTGATTTTAGTTGTTGCATCAATCGCTAATCACCAACAAGGTAAGCAAGCAAATATGCGTGCGTTAATCATGCTTTACTTATCAGGTATGATATTAGCCGCTTTATTAGCTACATTTGCCAGCTTCCTATTTCCATCTCAAATTTCATTTGGCGATGCACTGGAGCAGATCAAGTTGACTCCACCCAACGGGGTTAAAGATGTCTTAAAAACATTACTGAATAAAATGATTGATAATCCTGTTAATGCCCTTGTTAACGCAAATTATATTGGTTTGATTATATGGGGAATAGGTATAGGGTTAGCATTAAGGCATGCAAGCCAAACGACTAAAACGATGATGAATGATTTATCTTATGCTATCTCTTTTATTGTAAGAATTATTATCCGTTTTGCACCATTAGGTGTGTTTGGGCTGGTTTCTTCAACGCTGGCCGAAACAGGTTTTGGCGAATTATTAAAATATGCACATCTATTAGGTGTATTAGTATCATGCATGTTGATTGTGGCATTAGTTCTTAATCCATTATTGGCTTATTGTGTAATGCGAAAAAATCCATATCCATTAGTTTTTACCTCATTAAAAGATAGCGCAATACCTGCCTTTTTTACTCGTAGTTCAGCTGCTAATATCCCAGTTAATATCGAAATATGCAAAAAATTAAATATGGATGAAGATACCTATTCAGTTGCTGTTCCTTTAGGTGCTGCGATTAATATGTCAGGGGCAGCAGTAACAATTACCGTTTTAACACTCGCAACAGTTAACTCAATGCATATTGATGTTGATATCTATTCTGCGGTATTACTTTGTATAGTCAGTTCTGTGTGTGCTTGCGGTGCGTCGGGGATTGCTGGTGGTTCATTATTACTAATTCCTGTTGCTTGTAGTATGTTTGGTATACCTAATGAAATTTCAGCCAAAGTCATTGGTATTGGTATTGCCATCGGTGTTATTCAAGATTCGGTTGAAACGGCGTTAAATTCGTCAAGTGATGTAGTATTTATTGGCGCTGTTTCCTCGGCTGCACAAGAAAATGGTAGACAATAAAAGTTAATCATTATTAATGAAAGATGATCTTAACTTTTATTCAATAGTTAAGTTTATTTACTTGTTTTTTATAGGCTGAGTATGGTGGTTGTTTGATTATCTGCTCAGTTTTCAATGATTTATAGATAGTGAACCTTTCCTCTTTTGATAGAATTTATCATCTTGTAGCCATAAGTAATATGTTTCATTGCTTTTTCTCCAATGGCTATTTATTATTAAAAGTTTTTATTGAGGTTGACTGCTTACTTTGCTTGAGTAATTTATTACCTTAAGCTACAAGGAAATATTATGTCATTTAATGCTATTGTCTTAGAAAAAGATAAAACAACTGGTTTTACATGTTCACTTAAAGCCATTAACAAACAGCAACTATTAGACCAACAAGGTGATACGTTAATCAAAGTAGCTTATTGCAGTATTAACTATAAAGATGCGTTAGCTTTAACTAACAAAAGCCCTATTGTAAGGCAATGGCCGATGGTACCCGGTATCGATGGTGTTGGAACTGTCATTGAGTGTAGTAGTGGTCGTTATCAAAAAGGTGATACGGTTATTTTAAATGGTTGGGGGTGCGGTGAAACTCATTGGGGGTGTTTGGCACAATATGCTTATTTGAAGTCTGAATGGTTAATACCTTTGCCCAATCAGTTTACCGCTCATCAGGCAATGGCTATTGGCACAGCGGGTTATACTGCTGCACTTTGTGTTCAACGAATTATTGATGTTGGTGTACAACCACAAGATGGTCTGATTTTAGTGACAGGTGCAACAGGTGGCGTTGGCTCAATTGCCGTTGCGTTACTGGCCAAACTTGGGTATCAAGTTACCGCATCGACTAGTAAAATTGATGAAGAGAATTATTTACGTCAACTTGGCGCAGTTAATATCATTGATAGCCAAACATTAAAAGAAACAGGCAAGCCATTACAAAAAGAGCAATGGTCAGCTGCTGTGGATGTTGTTGGGTCACATACTTTAGCCAATATTTGTGCGCAAACCCAATATGGTGGTATTGTAACTTGTTGTGGACTTGCTCAAGGTATAGATTTATCAACAACGGTTGCACCGTTTATTTTACGCGGTGTTACGTTAACTGGTATAGATAGTGTGATGGCGAGTTATGATAAGCGTATTGCTGCGTGGAATTTATTGGCATATTACCTAGATGAAAAACTGCTATCGCATATTAGCAATACAATTTCATTAACTGAATGTGTTGAGGCAGCAAATAAAATGATAGCTGGGCAAATAAAGGGGCGTTGTGTTGTTGATGTAAACAAATCGACTTAGGATGCTTAGATTGGGCTAAATCGTCATATTATAATGATTATATTGAACAATAGCACCTGTAGTCACTCAAACGCTTAAAAGTTGGTGGTTCAGCATTACCACCAACTTGGTTTATAACGTAATTTTAATTGATTACAGAATTATAGCTGTCAATAACATTGCCAAGTGTACCATTCAAATACTTGACTTCATTTTCTATCTTGGCAGTCTGTAAATCTTTTAAAACAACTTTCATTTGATTAACCAATTCAGGTAATTTATCGGCAAACCTATCATAATAAATATTGTTCAAAGCTTGTTTTTTGATTAAGTCAGTTTTGCCTTTATTGGCAATTAATTCATTGGCTATAGATTCTAGTTGTTCGATTTTTGGTTCAATTGCTGATTTATCAAGATTTTTAAAGTCATTATTTTCAGCAAAATTTCGATTAATTAATGCTACAACTTCTTCAGATATATCTATGAATTCAATACAATTGTAGTGAAGCATTAATCCTTGATTTTTAATTTCTGCTTTTTGAAATGCGTGGATCTCTTTATATAATTTATCGTAAGCGATAAGAGCAATATCTTCTGCTTCAATATATTGATTATAGGCATTTTCTAGATTGTTGAATAGCTCAGGTAATTTAGCCAGTTCATCTAACTTATATTCATTCGTTGTATAATATTTAGCAACTTTGTCATAAGCTAAGCCTAACTCAACAAATTTATCACCTAAGGCTTTGCCAGCACTATCAAGCTCAGGAAGTTCTGGTTTGATTGCTATTAATTTATTAATCAATTGCTTATAATCATCAAGATCTTCAGGAGAAGGATTGGAACCGACAAGAAGATTTATACGTTTTGTTGGGTCATTTTTTATGCGATTGTAATCGATGTTACCATTTTTGTCTTGAAATTGTTTTAAATATCTGTCAACTTGCTTATCAAGATTAATCAGTGTAGATGGCAAGGAAACTCTGTTTGTTAACTGTTGCTCGGCTAAAGTAAAATTGGTGTTAAAAACACTTAACCACAGATTACCTTTATTCGCTTTTGCTGCTATTTGTTGTGAAGTATTTTCTGAAGTTTTTTCTGAAGTTTTTGCTTCGGAAACTGTGGTCGACTGAGCGGTTTTACTTTCTGATTGATCATTGCAACCAATCATTAAAAGCCCAGCAATAAATATTGTTAAGAATTTTTTCTGCATCTTTTTTCCTTAATGTTATTATTAGTTTAATAATTTGATACTTTACATTTTTTTTTCTTTTTTTTCCAATAAAATATGTGTTTATTTTAGTGTTATATATTAATTTTGGAAAACTGAAAAGAAAATATACTGTTTATTAACTATTAATAATGCTTGTGTTTCTTTCTAAAAAGGCATAAATTTGACGCTTATAAGTTGTTTTGCAAATGATGTCTGCGATTGCTATTTGGAATTTTTAACCATAAAAGATTAATTTATGGAGGAAATCTATATGCCGTATCAAACTCGTGATGATTTGCCAGCTTCTGTGCGTCATGTTTTGCCAACGCATGCACAAGATATTTTTAAAGAAGCATTTAATAGTGCAATAAAAGAATATCAAGATCCCCACAAAAGGCGTGATCATAGTGATCCAGAAACGATTGCCTTCAAAGTAGCTTGGGCTGCTGTTGAAAAGACCTATCATAAAGATGAAGAGGGTAACTGGGTTGCTAAATAATTTAAGCTGAACCATAAAACTAAACATCTTTAATTTTTTCTGCCCGATTAGTGAGAAAAACTACTATTTTTATCGATATACTGACCTATATACCCTTTCTCATTGATTGAGCAGAAAAGAATTTTTGATGATATATTACTTACTTAAAAGCTACTTATATGCTAAAAGTTAGTGTAGCTGTGTTTGTCGCATTTCGATAAATCATTAAATTCCACAAAATTATTGCTTGGATAGGCTATCCTAATTAGTGTTTATTTCCATGATTTTATCTTTTTGCTACTGAAAAGTATGGATATACTACGAGATCGATTTAATTCTCAATTCCAATTTATCTGGAAAAAACAACAAAGCGCTCAGTGCCAAAGTGGGTGAGAGGTATTATCACTATCAAGCTTATGGAACAAGAATGCGACAGGCAGCGCTTAGAAAGTAAGTCATAACAGTAGATGCCGAATTGGTTGAATCATGCAAGAAAAGGATTTGGCGTCAAAATGCACCTGTAAAAAATATCTCATCCTAGCAAAAATATTAGCAGCATCCACCCATATAAATGCGTTATTAAGGTTGTATTGTTTTTTCTGGATTAAACTACCTATTTAATGTATTGGGCCTTGCATCATAAGATAGGCTTGCGCAAAAGGAGTAATGTTATTATTTGTTAAAATGAAAACTTCAATAAAATCAATGGTTTTTCTGAATGATTTTTATCATGACCAGTTTGCCTTTTTCTCTGGCACATTATGCCTATATTCTTGATATCATGCACTAAGCTAGTTACACACTAAATGTGTATAACTAGTCGCATAAAATTATTGTTTAATAATGTTATTAAGTAAAATTTTTCACAATGTATTTATCTTTTTCCTGATCAATACGGAAAAAGTTGGTTAGTAATTCTATTTTTTTCTTTTTATACTAAATTTGAATTATTAATAAATGTAGGTATTTGATTATGAAAAATAACGGGTTACCAAAAGATTTTTTGTGGGGAGGTGCAGTTGCTGCTCACCAATTAGAAGGGGCTTGGCAAGCGGGTGGTAAAGGTATTAGTGTTGCCGATGTGATGACGGTGGGGTCGCCTAAAAGTTATCGTAAGATCACCGAAGGCATTATTGAAGGAGAATATTATCCTAACCACGATGCAATTGATTTTTATCATCACTATAAAGAAGATATTAAGCTATTTGCCGAAATGGGATTTAAATGTTTTCGAACTTCGATAGCTTGGACACGTATCTTTCCAAACGGAGATGAGCTTGCTCCTAATGAAGAGGGCTTAAAATTTTATGATGATCTATTTGATGAATGTCTGAAACATAATATAGAGCCTGTTGTAACCCTTTCTCATTTTGAGTTGCCTTATTATCTTGTCACTGAATATGGCGGATTTCGTAATCGTCAATTGATCGACTTTTTTGTTCGCTTTGCTGAAGTATGTTTTGATCGTTATAAAAATAAAGTCAAATATTGGATGACTTTTAACGAAATTAATAATCAAGCTAATTTTAATGAAGATTTTGCACCATTTACTAATTCAGGTATTTACTATAAAGCAGGCGATAATCGCGAACAGATTATGTATCAAGCTGCCCATTATGAATTAGTTGCTAGTGCTAAAGCAGTACAAATAGGTCATGCCATTAACCCTGATTTTAAAATTGGGTGTATGTTGGCGGTAATACCAATTTATCCTGAAACCTGTAAACCAGGTGATATTTTGATGGCACAAAAAGCAATGGAGCGTAAATACTTCTTTGCGGATGTTCATGTGCATGGCGAGTATCCGAATCATATTAAAAAATATTGGCAACGCAATGGTTTTGAGCTTGATATTACAGCGCAGGATCTTGAAGTGCTTACTAAAGGTACGGTTGACTATATTGGTTTTAGCTATTACATGTCCAATGCTATTAGGAAAAAGGAAAATGATAACAGCTATAGCTATGACGAAAAAAAGGATCTGATTGGTAATCAATACGTTAAAAAATCTGACTGGGGCTGGCAAATTGATCCTGAAGGATTACGTTATACCTTAAATTGGTTAACAGATATGTACCGATTGCCACTGTTTATTGTTGAAAATGGGTTTGGTGCATATGATAAAGTCGAGGCAGATGGTAGCATTCATGATACTTATCGTATTGAATATTTAAAAGAACACATCAAACAAATGAAGATTGCTGTTGAAGAAGACGGCGTTGATTTAATGGGCTACACCCCTTGGGGATGTATTGATTTGGTTTCGGCGGGCACTGGTGAAATGGAAAAACGGTATGGGTTCATTTATGTGGATAAAGATAATAAAGGTAATGGAACCTTAAAACGTAGCCGAAAAGATTCATTTGCTTGGTTTAAGAATGTCATTGCTTCAAACGGTGAAGTTTTATAGAAACTTATAGAAGCTCTATAAAAGTTTTATTAAGGGATCATAATTGCGTTGAGGAAAAACCATGAAAAAAGCATTAATTATTTGTGCAGCAGGAATGTCATCATCATTAATGGCTAAAAAAGTAACAGAATATTTTGCTAGTAAAGATAAAGCTATTTCGGTTGATGCAGTATCGGCAACCGAAGGAAGCAATATGATTAAAAATAGTGATTTCTCATTATTTTTAATCAGTCCACAAACGATGATGATGTTTGATAAGTTAAAAAATTTGGGTGATGAAGTGGGTAAGCCTGTAGTAAGTATTCCTTTTCAGGCCTATATCCCTATACCGTCGGGTATTGAGCAATTGGCTAAGTTAACCGAAGACAATATCAAATAGCCCAAAATAAGCCTTTGTTTTAGAAAAACGGCTTGGCGTTGTCATTAGGTTACCAGACATGGCAGCGCCTTATTAACTTGCTTGATGTGTGCTTATCTAACATATCAGAGTAACTACACTATGATTAACAGCCTAGTTTTAGCTGTCACAGGTACGGATGATTGTGATTAAGAACAAACAACGAGATCTAATTAGTTTAATGGTTCGCTCTAAAAATCTATTCAAAAGCAGCGCATTGCTGGCAAGTGAATTATCATTATCAGATCGAACTGTTCGTACTTACCTTAATGACTTAAAACCGTTGATTGAAAACAATGGCGGAACTATTGTTAGTAAACAAGGTTATGGTTATCAATTACAAATTAAAGATAGAACGGCTTTCAACTTATTTTTAATTGAACATCATTTATTCTATCGTAACGAAGAGCAAGCAAACTGCCGAGAAGCATGTCAAAGAAAGCACCATATTCTTAATCTATTATTATTAGAAAGCCAAAAAATTGATATAGAGGCGTTATCAGAACGATTATTTATTAGCTCTTCTCAACTAAATAAAGATATTTTAGAAATCAAACACCAGCTTCAACCTTATGGGCTAACTGTCAAAAAAAGTCGATCCTTGTTTTATGTTGAAGGCGAGGAAAAAGCTAAAAGGCATTTTATTTTAAGTTATTTTTTTCATGAAGAATCAATTAACTTTTTACAAAATCTTACTTATTTGAACAAGTTTAGTGATGTAATTAGTTTTGACTCCTTGACCATTATTATTTTAGATGAATGTCGTGAGGCAAAGATAAAATTATCTGATGTCATGATGCAAAATATCGTGTTACATCTATCACTTAGCATTAAACGCTTACAATCAGGGCTTTCTATTCAAAATCTTGATATGCCACAATCGACAAAAAATACATTGGAATATCAAGTTGCTAAGAAAATTATCAATAGAGTCGAAAAAGTAATTGGTTTTTGTTTTCCCAAACAAGAACAAATGTATTTAACTTTACATTTGATGAGTAAATCAAATGTTACTCACAATGATGTGGATTGCGAATTATATTTATCTGTGACTAATATATTAATCGAAATTGAGCAGCAGACAGGGTATTTATTTTTAAATGACGAACAATTGAAAAACGGCGTTATTCAACATTTAAAACCGATGATCGTTCGTTTACAACAAAATATTAAATTAGAAAACCCATTACTTGATGAAATTAAAGCTAATTCACCAGAATTATTTGAATTAGTTAAAAACTACCTTAGCCAGCTACCTCAGCTTAATCAATTTACGATTCACGATGATGAGTGGGGCTACTTGACTTTGCACTTTTTAGCTTCGATTGAAAAATTAAAAAATGAACAAAAAGCCAAAGTGCTAATTATTTGTGCAACGGGGCTTGGCAGTGCCCAGCTACTAAAAAATCGAGTTGAATGTGAGTTTGATGAACGAATCAAAATTGTTGCGACACAAGGATATTATGAAATTGAACCAGAAACGTTAAATAAGGTCGATTTTATTATTTCGTCCGTTGATTTATCCGCGCAAGTATTTAAAGTGCCTGTTTTTCATGTTTCTGTATTCTTAACGGATGATGATGTACAAAAAATTCGCCGTTATCTTGCGTCACGAAATATGCCTGTCTCTGAGCGTAGAATGCAAATTCCAATGTTTGCAACACAAAAATCTTGCAATCATTTTATTGATATTGAGCAAATTATTGATGATTTATTTGCAGATTATTTCTACCCATGCCGACAACCTCAAAGCAAAGAACATATTTTAGATTCTTTACTTGATCTTTTAGCGTTAAATGAAGATAGCAATTATAAGCAACAAATGATAAAGCAAATGCAAAATCGTATGCTATTAGGTGATATCTTTTTTAGCCAAGCGATAGTGGTGCCACACCCTGCAATTCCTGTAGGGAAATTATCTAAAATTGGTGTTGCGATGATCCCTGATGGATTATTTTGGGATGATAATTACCCACAGGTTCGCTTCGTTTTTATGATTTCCCCTTCTATTTATCAAAATTCAACTTTAGCGATGATAACTAAAGCCATTATTAATTTAATTGATGATTTAGCAATGCAATCAAAACTGTTGAAAACGCATAACTATGGCCAATTTAAACGGCTTTTTATCCAACTTATTGAAAAAGGAGCATAGTAATGAACGATGAAATGAGCTCAGAAGATATTCAACTTATCGCTTTTAATATTATTTTATATAGCGGTAATGCTAAAACTAAAATTCATGATGCATTTAAGGCAATGAGACAAGCCGATTTTATTACCGCAAACCAGCTTCTTGACGAAGCGAATGAAGATATTTTACAAGCTCACTACTCACAAACAGAGTTACTACAAAATTATGCTAACGGTACAAAAATTACCATGGAAATTATTATGGTACATGCGCAAGATCACTTAATGACAACAATGACAATGCGCGAAATTGCACTTGAGATGGCTCATTTGTATGAGCAAAACCACCGCTTAGCAGTCAAATTAGGGGGGGAATCCATCATATGACAACTAAAAAATTAGAAATGCACCAAAAAACGAGCCTAACCAACCTCTATTTTAATCGCTTTTTAGCTATTCGTTATAGCACGGCATTTTTTTTATTTATCAATCTGTATTGGTTTGTATTTTTAGGTGGATCATTATCTATTGTGGCCTTTTTGCCACTATCGATCCTTGTGCTAGCGATATTAACGATGTATGAGCAGATTAAACTTTATCGAAGTCATAATAATCGTTTACCTTATGCAAAGGTGTTTTATTCCACATTATCGGTAATTTGTATTGTTTTGCTGATTTCGGTAAATACATCTTTATTTCATCTATTCTTTCCTTTTTTTAAAAACACTCAATATGTCTTAAATACCGTAATGATAGTGTTAACAGCAAGTTTATTAATTAATTTTTTACTGCTTAAAAAAATAAAAAAAATTGAGCTTAATAAGGATAAATCTTTCCAAAGAATTCAAGCTTACCAACAGGTCATTAATTAGATGAGGATAACAAAATGAATACCGGATTTGTAATTTTACAGAAATTTTTAATGGCGCCAATGGCTAAAGTATCGCAATTTAAAATTGTTCGAGCAGTAATGGCCGCGGGGATGGCTTCAGTGCCTTTCTCAATTGTGGGATCTATGTTTTTAGTATTCAATACTTTACCAATGACATTTACAGGATTAGAAGGCTTTTTTGAAAATACTTTTTTTAGAGTGAGCGATCTTTATATGATTGCCAACACAGCAACTATCGGCATTTTAGCTCTCTATTTTAACTTTGTTGTTGGTTATGAACTGACTAAAATCGAAGAAGAAGAAACTGGTCTTAAAGTTAACCCTCTTAACGGCGCTATGTTATCTATTTTTGCTTTTTTCATGACTTTGCCTGAATTAGTTATGCAAAAAGGCGTGATTACATTACTTAATGATGAAAGTAATTTAGTCTTTAATGGACTACGTTTAAAACCTTTTATCTTCCGCTTAGGTACATCGGGTATATTTATTGCAATCGTAATGGCAATTTTGGCAACTCATCTTTATTTTTTATGTGTTAGGCGAAATTGGGTTGTGAAAATGCCAGAAACTGTACCGCTAGGTGTTTCGCGGTCTTTTACTGCGCTGATTCCAACGTTTATTATTGCGTTTTTTGTGATCATTATTAATGGTGTTTTTATCTATTTTGGTACTGATATTTTTAATATTATTGCTGTGCCATTTGCTTTTGTGACCAATTTAACCAAAAGTTGGCTAGGTGTTATGGTCATTCTCTTTTTAATCCATGCGTTATGGGTTGTTGGGATCCATGGCGCTACTATTATTGGCGCATTTATCACCCCAATTATGTTAGCTAATATGAACGAAAATGCACTTGGTGGTGAACATATTCCTTTTGCTGGGGAATTTAATAATTCATTAGTGATTTTAGGCGGTTCGGGCTCTACCTTATTAATGACATTCTTTATTGCTTTTTGCGCTAAGTCTAGCCAACTAAAAATCTTGGGACGAGCTTCAGCAGTGCCTGCAATATTCAATATCAACGAACCTATTATTTTTGGTATGCCGATTGTATATAATCCTTACTTGGCATTTCCATTTTTCTTAGCGCCGATGGCGTGTGGAACATTAGGTTATTTTGCAATTAATACGGGTTTTATTCATCCAATCATTGCATTAATTCCATGGCCATCACCAATGGGCATAGGTGCATTTATTGGTACGGGTGGTGATTATAAAGCTGCTGTTATTGCGGTCGTGTCGGCCATTTTAGCTTTGCTAATTTATATTCCTTTTGTCAAACTATATGACAATAAACTTTATAAAGATGAACAAGGTAAATCAGCAAATCAAGCTCAAACAGCTTAGTTTTAATTAGTTTATATTAAAGGGTGTATGCCATTTAGTTTGCTACACTCTTTTTTAATTGTTTTGAGCTAATTACACGAAATCCAATTCTAAAAGTAATGAATAAGAAAGTATTTTCTTTTAATCATGTATTGAATCCTCACCATAATTGAAACGGCATAGATTCCTGAATATTTTTTACAAAAAATAGGCAAATCAAAATTATCTAAGCAGGCTTGATTCGAAATTAATAAGAAAATCATCACAAAGTCAAGTATAGAAATTTCTATATGATCAATATTTACTCAACATTTTTATTTTCTATGTTATATTGATAATTCCCCTTAACCAAATATTGCATAATTTTTCCTATTTTTTTATGCGATTTTGTGTTAGGTGGGGCGAATAAATCATATTTTATTAGGAGGTACAACATGTTCTATCTTAAACGCAGGCTGATAACGTATTGTAGCCTTGTTATTTTTTTAGTGATAAGCCCAGTATTTGCTGTAGACAATTTAAAACAAAAATTTGAGGCTGGAGCCGTTGCCTCCCCAGATTATTATGGCGCACTAGCTGCGCAAGAGATATTAGAAAAAGGGGGAAATGCCGCTGATGCTGCTGTAGCTACAGCATTTACTCTGGCTGTTACCTATCCTGAAGCGGGTAATATTGGTGGTGGCGGTTTTATGACGCTTTGGATGGAAGGCAAGCCTTATTTTATCGATTATAGAGAAATTGCCCCGAATAAGGCTGATCGAGATATGTACCTTGATGATCATAAAAATGTGATCCCGAATTTAAGTCTATATTCCTACAAAGCCTCAGGTGTACCAGGTACGGTTGCTGGTATGTGGGCTGTGCATCAACGTTTTGGTAAATTATCTTGGAAAGAAGTTATGGCGCCAGCTATACGATTTGCCAATGAAGGGTTTACCGTAGATAAACTACTCGTTAAACGGTATCATGAAGTAGAATCACTTGCGCCGGCTAATGGCCACTTTAAGCAATACTTTGGTTCTATGCAAGAAGGAAAGCTATTTAAGCAACCCGAGCTTGGCAAGGTATTAATGCGTATTGCCGATCAAGGTAGTGACGGTTTTTATAAAGGTGAAACGGCTAAATTAATTGCAAAACAGATGCAAGAAAATGCAGGTTTAATTACTGAAAATGATTTAGCTAATTACCAAGCTAAATGGCGAGAACCATTAGTTGCTAAGTGGCAAGATATGCAAATTGTAACTGCACCACCACCAAGTTCAGGCGGTGTAGGTTTAATTCAACTATTATTAATGAAGCAAAATTTAGCGAATGATTTTAAGAATGTTAAGGTCAATTCACCTCAATATATTCACTTATTAGCAGAAATAGAAAAACGTGTGTTTGCTGATCGAGCAGAATATATGGGTGATCCTGATTTTATTTCGGTCCCTGTTGCTAAACTGATTGACGCTAATTATTTGGCAGAAAGAGCAAAACAAGTTAACCCAAAAGCGATTTCTATTACCGAACAAGTTAAACCTGGTCTGAACAACAACCATGAAAAATTACAGACAACGCATTTTTCTATTGTAGATAAATGGGGTAATGCAGCATCTAATACTTACACTCTCAATGGTTGGTTTGGATCTGCGGTTGTGATTGAGGGTACAGGTATTATACTCAATAATGAGATGGATGATTTTAGTAGTAAGCCAGGTGTTGCTAATCAGTTTGGTGTAGTGAGCAAAGATGCTAATGCCATAGAGCCTAATAAGCGTCCTTTATCTTCTATGACACCAAGTATTTTTATTAAAAATAATGATGTTGCAATGGTTATTGGTACGCCAGGTGGTTCAAGAATTTTTACCTCCATCTTTCAAGTTGTAACTAATGTTTTTGATAATCATATGTCATTAAAAGCAGCAATGGATGCGCCTCGTTATCATCATCAATTATTACCAACTAATCTTATTTTTATTGAACGCTTTCAAAACAAAGTACCAGAGGATTTAAAAGATAAACTCAAGCAAATGGGCTACCATTTTGAGCAGCAAGATTTTAGCGGTGATATTCAGGCGATAAAAATCACAGATAAAAAACCTGAAGCAGTATCAGATATCCGCGGTAGGGGTAAATCAATGATTGTAAGATAAAAATATTTTTCATGTTGATGTATATAATAAATATTTAATTTTATTTTTATCATTGCTACTGAAAAATAGATAATAAAAAACCCATTTAGATTAAATGGGTTTTTTATTTAAGTTGAGTAATTATTGTTCAGAAATAACTTCAACAGTCAGTTTAGCAAAAGCTTCACTATGTACTTGGAAAAATACTTCGTATTCACCTGTTGTACGCAATACACCATTTGGTAAGCGAACTTCACTTTTTGATACTTGAATACCGCGTGCTTTAACTGCATCTGCGATATCACGAGTACCGATTGAACCAAATAATTTGCCTTCATCACCAGCTTTAGAAGTGATAGTGACTTTACCAAGTGCATTAATTTCAGCAACGCGTTGTTCAGCGGCTTTTAATGTCTCAGCAAGTTTTGCTTCTAATTCAGCACGACGAGCTTCAAAAAATTCGATATTCTTTTTAGTCGCTGCTACTGCTTTACCTTGTGGAATCAAAAAGTTACGCGCATAACCCGCTTTAACATTAACTTGATCACCTAAGCTGCCTAAATTAGCAACTTTATCGAGTAGAATAATTTGCATTATATGTTCCCTCTGTTGCTAATTACTGATGGTTGTCAGTGTATGGTAATAATGCCAAGTAACGAGCGCGTTTGATAGCGCGAGCTAATTGACGTTGATATTTTGCACTTGTACCAGTGATACGGCTTGGTACAATTTTACCACTTTCTGTGATATAGCTTTTTAATAAAGAAACATCTTTATAATCAATTTCTTTCACGCCTTCTGCAGTAAAACGGCAGAATTTGCGACGACGGAAATAACGTGCCATTTGGCTATTCTCCTAATAGTTCAATTTGGTCAGCATGTAAAACAAGTTGGCTTGTTTGATTACGTTTAGTGTGGGTACTTATAAATCCACAAACTAAAACTCTACTGCCTTTTTTTACGTAACTTAACTCTTGTTGTCCACTAGCAATCACAGGCATAATGCACCATGCTTGCCTTGTGAGTTCTGCTTCAATCTGCTCAGAAACATGTTCTAAATAAAATTGACAATGCGAAATCCCACTTGGACTGATTTTTCGTATCGGTGTTTTTTTTACAATACCCGATAACACTAAACGATTATTCGTCGGAATCATCGTCCATGTTTGCTTCGTTAAAATCTTCTTCAGAGCTACGACGCTCATCTTTCGCTTTTAACATAGGTGAAGTTTCAGTTACAGCGTGTTTGGTGCGCATAATTAAACTGCGAATTACTGCATCATTGAAGCGGAAGTTATCTTCAAGTTCATTAACAGCTTCTTGAGTTGCTTCAACATTCATTAACACATAGTGTGCTTTGTGCAGTTTTTCGATAGGATAGGCTAATTGACGACGACCCCAATCTTCTAGACGATGGATTTTACCACCATCAGTGGTTAACGTACCAGTATAACGTTCAATCATACTTGGCACTTGTTCACTTTGGTCTGGGTGAACCATAAATACTATTTCGTAATGACGCATTATCGCTCCCTACGGATTAATCAGCTTTCTGTCGGGGCAACCGCAACCCATTGAAAGCAAGGAACATGAAAATAGGCGGTTGAAATCGACGGGGCATTATATATCAACTTATCATATTTGACAAATGAATATGCCAAGTGGTTCTAATACTTACTTTGGTCGTTATAAGCAAGCCCTTCTGCATTTGAGTATTTCAAACACAGGAAATACTAAAATATAATTCACAATAAAAATTTAAATAAAATCAATAGGTTTTCTAAGAGGTTTTTAAGGTGTAAAATGCATTTTAAAATGTAACGATTTCTATACATTTTTATCGTTAAAATATGTTATGCTTGAGTATGTAAAATGTTAATTGTAGGTATATGCATAGTAAGGAGAATTTGATGACTCAAGAAATTATTTTGAAGGAAACTATTTTTAGTAAAATTATTCGAAAAGAAATCCCTGCTGATATTGTTTTTCAAGATGATAAAGTGACGGCATTTCGTGATATTTCTCCTCAAGCGCCGAAGCATATTTTAATTATTCCCAACAAACTTATTCCAACTATTAATGATGTTACTGAACAAGATGAAGTGATATTAGGGCATATGGTGACGATTGCCGCTAAAATTGCAAAGCAAGAAGGTATTGATGAAAGCGGATATCGCTTAATCATGAATTGCAACAAAGATGCAGGACAAGAGGTCTTTCATATTCATATGCATCTATTGGGTGGTAAAAATTTAGGGCGATTAATAGGTTAATCATTATATGAAACAGTTCAAAGGTATATTTGTTACTAGTGCATTGATTCTTGCGTTAACTGGCTGTCATCTTATTAGCAATACCCCAAAAGTGGAAGTGAAACCGCCAGTAGATGAAACCCAGTCTAGCGATACGGCAGTTATTGAAATGCCCCCTCAAATTGTTAAACAAACGGATTGGCATTTAATCTTATCGCCTTTTATCAATAAGTTGGCTAATACATCACTTGCAAGTTTTGATAATAAGCTTATTTTAATTAGCGATATTCAAAATCGTAGCGGTGATTATCTTGCAAGCAATCAAATTGATGAAGCTCTACACCAATTAATGCATAAACAAAACACGTTCACAGTGGTTAATAAACAGGTCATAAATCAAGCTAAACAAACGCTGGGTATTTCGGCTGATGATAAGTTAGTTTCTCGCGGTAAGATGATTGGGTTGGCTAAGTCAATAAATGCCAACTATGTTCTTTTCACCACTATCTATAAAGTGCCTGATGAAAGCCATGGAGCAGATCTTGCAATGGAATTAATTTTAACACAAAGTGGAGAAATTCTAGCTAGAGCCACCTCTAAAGATTTTTCTAAACAACCCAATATTAACGAGGGATCAAATCAAGTTATTGAGGATAACAAATAATGGGACCTTTGCTGATTGATGTTGAAGGTAAATCATTAACCGAAGAAGATAAGGCATTATTACAAAACCCGTTGGTTGGTGGGGTGATTTTGTTTAGTCGCAATTATCAGGATCAAACTCAATTAAGAGAATTGATAAAACAGATTCGGGCAGTTTCTACACAGCGTTTATTAATCTCGGTTGATCATGAAGGTGGGCGCGTTCAACGTTTTCGTGATGGTTTTACTGCTATTCCACCTGCGCAATCTTTTGCGGCTCTTAATGAGCTTGAGCAAGCTAAATCGTTAGCTTTTGATGCGGGTTGGGTACTTGCAATGGAGCTTATTGCTTTTGATATCGATCTTAGCTATGCGCCCGTTTTAGACTTAGGTCATCATTGTCTTGCTATCGGCACTCGTTCATTTCATCAAGATGCCAATATCGCCTATCAAGTTGCTGCTGCTATGATTGATGGTATGCATGCTGCAGGAATGAAAACAACCGGTAAACATTTTCCTGGGCATGGTCATGTGCTTGCTGATTCGCATAAAGAAACACCTATTGATCATCGTGAAAAATCACTCATTGAACACGATATGCAAATTTTTGCCAAATTGATCGCTGATAAAAAACTCGATGCCATTATGCCTGCTCATGTTATCTATCCTGCTTTTAATGATCAGCCTGCTAGTGGTTCACCCTATTGGCTTAAAACAGTGCTGCGTGAGCAATTACGTTTTGAGGGGGTGATTTTTTCCGATGATTTATCGATGAAAGGTGCAGCAATAATGGGAGGCTATGCCGAGCGAGCCCAAGCAGCACTAGCGGCAGGCTGTGATCTACTGCTAGCTTGTAATAATCGACAAGGCACTATTGCCATTTTAGAAAGCTTAGCAGAGCTAAATAAGATTCATCCATTAATATCAAATAAAGCGAAACATCTATTAACTAATACAAAAATCACTTATGCTGAATTAAAAAACAACTCTCAGTGGCAACATCGACGTGATAATTTAAAAAAACTTAGTGAAAAGTGGGAAGAATATGCAAGCAGCAATGATTGAAATTGATAATAACCAACTTCTAGTTGCGTATAATGATACGGCTAAAGCATTATTTCCTCATAACGTTTTAGTATTAAATCAACCTTTTGATTATCAAAAAACATTTAATTTTGATAATACAATAAATATAAATGAACAAGATGATGCAATCATCGTTTTAAATTCTCAGCACTTTTTATTGCAAAAAATGGTTGATCCATCTAAAACAGTCTTTGTTGTGCAACCAATTGCTTACTTAAAAAAACGATTGTCGAAAATCAAAGTCGTCGGGCACCATGCTTTTGATATCTTTGCCACTCAAAGTTTAGTTATGCAAAAACTTATTGCACAAGCTAAAGCTTTTTCTATGCAAAGTGAACCTTTATTAATATCAGGCGAAACAGGTACTGGTAAAGACTTACTTGCTAATGCTTGTCACCAATATAGCCCTCGCGGCGATCAAACCTTTCTAGCATTAAATTGTGCAGCTATGCCTGATGAGGTAGTGGAAAGTGAATTATACGGGCATGCAGCAGGCGCTTACCCAGGGGCGATTGAAAGTAAAAAAGGTTTTTTTGAGCAAGCTAATGGTGGCTCAGTATTGCTTGATGGCATTGATGAAATGTCTTTTCAAATGCAAACCAAATTATTACGTTTTATTAATGATGGTTATTTTCGGCGAGTAGGTGACGATAATGAAGTCTATGTCGATGTAAGAATTATTTGTGCAACAAAAGTCGATTTAGCTGATTTAGTCGAACAAGGTAAATTTAGAAAAGATCTCTACTACCGACTTAATGTACTGTCGCTCAATTTACCCTCATTGCAAGAACGTAAGGATGATATTTTGCCACTTACGCATATCTTTGTTAATGAATTTGCCAATAAACAAGGGATCATACCACCTGCGATCGATAATGACCTTATTGACTACTTTGTTCACTATTCATGGCCAGGCAATGTAAGACAACTTAAAAATATCCTATACTCTGCATTAGCCCAATTAACTACCCCAATATTAATGGTTAAAAATATCGTATTGCCAACACCTAAATCACAAGTATCATGGGTCAACAACATCGAAAATAAAACTCTGGATGAAATAACCAAGCAGTTTGAAAAAGAAATCTTATTAAAACTTTATGACCAATACCCAAGCTCCCGAAAACTCGCTAAACGGCTCGGCGTGTCGCATACGGCTATTGCTAATAAGTTGAGGGATTATGGGATAGGGCGGTGATTTCTTATGCTGTAAAAAAATTGAGTTGTAAATATTTATATTTTTAAG
>NZ_LZGZ01000261.1:0-11347 GCF_001690515.1 Gilliamella sp. Fer4-1
ATTTGGTTTGAAGGATATTCTTGGGCTACTCATAGAGTTGCTTATGAATTAGCTTATGGTGCTATACCTCAAAATAGCAAAAATTTTTGGGTATTGCACACGTGTGATAATCCGTCGTGCTGTAATCCTGAACATTTATATGTTGGTTCTCCGTCTGACAACGCAAAAGATTGTGCTGAAAGATGTAGAAAAAGTGTAGGTTGGCGTTTGTGGGCTAGTCAAGATCCTAATTTTGACCCAAAGAGAAAAGTAGGAACTGTTTATTATGAATACAGAAACGAAATAAAAACTTTACATGAATGGGCTGAACTTTTTGGTATCAATGCGAGAACTTTAGATCAGCGATTTGCAGCAGGATGGAGAGAGGAAGATATTCCTACACCAGCTAATAAATATAAAAGACATTTATCAACAGACTGTACTACTCACTATAGAAGGTTTTCAGGTATAGCAGAAGTAAATCAATATTTAGCAAATAAGGAGAAAAAATTGAAAGAAAATAAAGTACCAGTATCAGCTAGAATTCCCGATTGGATGAAATCTATTCTTGAGAATTCAGCTATTAAAAATGATAGAAATTTTAGTTTAGAACTAATTAACAGAATAAAGCTGTCATTAACAGAGGAGGAAAAGAAAATTGCAGGTATCTAAAAAACTAAAGGCTTTAACTGCGCCAACAGCCAAAGCCCAAATCAAGTTAACCACAAACGCTAAATAAGGGAAAACTTATGAATAATAGTAATATAAACAACTCTAATTGTCCAGTAATAGCTGGAATCTCTATCACAACCGATAAAGAGGGTCGATATAATCTTAATGCGCTACATAAAGCTAGTGGATTGGGTGATCACAAAAGACCAAGCAAATGGTTAGCTTCACAACCAACAAAAGAGCTAATTGCTGAATTAGAAAAAAGTCAAAGCCCTTCTACGGGCTTAGGTCAAAATTTAATCAACACAATCAAAGGCGGTATTTCTTCTGGTACATTCGCCCATGAACTTTTGGCCATTTCTTATGCCGGTTGGATCAGTCCAAAATTTCAGTTAATGGTAAATCAAGTATTTTTAGACTACAAAAAAGGTGAATTGAAAAACATTCAAAAACCTTCTAAATCTTACTTACCAGAGTATCGACAAGCTAAGGCGATAGAATTATCAGTCAGAGCATTAGATAAGATGTTTAGCAATCTGCCACATTTGAGCGAACAGTCTAAGCAAGCTATCTATGCCGATACAATTAACCCAATTGCTGGTAAAAATGTTATTCCACTTCCTAAGCTTGAAAACAAAACATTTTCAGCTGGTGAGGTTGGTAATTTACTCGGCGTATCCTCAAACAAAATTGGTCGTATAGCTAACAAGCTCAGCTTAAAAACAGAAGACTACGGAATTTTCGTACTCGATAAGTCACGTTCTTCTGATAAACAAGTTGAAACTTTTAGATATAACGAAAAAGCAATAGATGTAATCAAAAATCATCTTATTAATAAAGAAATCGCTTAATCAATTAACAACAAATTATAAGCCCTCTAAAAAAGGGGGCAATTACGAGGATATAGTATGTCAAACACAAAATTAGAAACAATTCAGTTTCACAATCAACAATTAATCGTTCTTAACCATCAAAACAAACCTTATATTGCAATGAAACCAGTTTGTGAAAATATCGGGTTAAACTGGGCAGCACAATTCAAAAGAATTCAACGTCATCATGTACTTAGCCAAGGTGTTGTCATGATGACAATACCCTCTAAAAGCGGTAATCAAGAATATTTGTGTCTACCAATTTCAATGATCAACGGCTGGCTTTTTGGCATTGAAACTAGTCGAGTAAAACCCGAAATAAGGGCAACACTTGAACAATATCAGCTTGAATGTTTCGATGTACTTTATAACCACTTTATGCCGAGAGTAGCGCAGCAGTTTCCTAATACAATTAACGCCGAACAACAACAGCAAATCCAACAGGCTGTCAATGAGCGAGTTTATCGAACGGGTGAACGACATCAAGCTATTTATTCAAAACTACATCAGCAATTTAAAATACCTCGATACCAAGATTTACCAGCTAGCAAGTTCGGCGAAGCTATTAAGTGGCTGGGTGGTGTGCATTCTCGAAGCGGTTTATCTGATGAAGATTTATACAATTTGGCTTGGTTATATAAAGTAGCTGATAGAATGCGTCACCACATAGAGTTGGTAGAGCCTGCATTGCGTGCAATAGATTCCCGTTTTACGGGAGCTTTTTACTCCATGGCTTATGATTATAAATATACGTTAAGACAGGCTAGAAAAGTTATTGAACGAGAAACAGCACATATAATTACAAGTCATCTTACTACAAACTGGAATAAAGTATTGCCAATCATTCGACATAACTAACTAAAAAATCGTCAGGAAAAATATTGATTTTATTTAAGTTTTTTTGATGTTTTTTGAGGGTAAACTCAACAACCCTTTTTTTTAACCGCTTCTTTAATTCATTGAAAAATATAAATTAATTCAAGCACTAGAAAAAAGGGTTATTTTGTGAAAATTGGTTAAAATTTAGTTAAAACAAAAGGCTATGTTTGATATAATCTAGATTACCGCTGCATAAGCGGTTTAGAAAAAACCTGATGTATTTCTTAAAATACAGAAAGCGATTACCGCTGCATAAGCGGTTTAGAAAAGTCTGGGAATAAGATTTACTCACGTGCTAAAGATTACCGCTGCATAAGCGGTTTAGAAACAAAATAACGGCATTAAATGAGTGAGCAATATTACCGCTGCATAAGCGGTTTAGAAACTGCTTTTGCGGCACTCCCCACTTTGACTTCGGATTACCGCCGCATAGGTGGTTTTTTTTATGCTCGCAAATGCGGGCTTTTTTATGTCTGGAGAAAATTATGGAAACCTTTTATTGGAGACCTCAAAACAGCTCAACAGCCTCAGTATCACCAAAAGTAAAGGTAATTAAGTTCGGTGATGGCTACGAACAACGAATTAGAGACGGTATTAACAACGACCTGCGATCCTACAATGTAACATTTGTCGGGCTATCAGAAGATATCAGTTTGATTGATGATTTTCTTAGCCGACACAATGCGGTTAAAGCCTTTTTGTGGCGAGAGCCTAATACGCACAAAACCATAAAAATTGTTTGCCGATCTTGGACGTCAACGCATGACGGTATGACTAAAACAATCAGCGCTACATTCGAGGAGGTGGTCGCATGACTTTACATGTACCTAGTGATTCACTTAAATTGCTAACAAAATTCGAGCAAGGGGCGATGATTGACTTGTATGATGTAGATCTTTCAAAAATTGCTGGTGAAAAATTAATTTTTAGATTTCATGCGGGGTTAAATCATTTGCGAAAAGCCATTGTTTGGCAGGGCAAAACATATGAGCCCTACCCAATTCAGGTAACAGGTTTTCAAAAAAATGGACAGGGAACTAGTAACCGTCCAACAATGACAGTTTCCAACGCTTTTGGTCTAATAACGGGATTAGTGAATAGCTTTGATGATCTGCTTGGAGCGATAGTTACTAGACGTCAAGTTTTGGCTGAATTCTTGGATGCTGTAAACTTTGAGGGTGGAAATAGTAGAGCAGATCCTACCCAAGAGATTGTTTCACAATATTTAGTGGAACGATTAACAAATTTAATACCATCGGAATCAGCAACATTTGAACTGGCATTGCCATGCGAGAGTGACGGAGTTATGTTACCTGCTCGGGTAATAATTGCGCATACATGTTGTTGGAGATATCGCAGCTCTGAGTGTAGTTATACGGGCAGCGCGGTTGCAGATGAAAGAGATGCTCCAACAAACGATATCACAAAAGACAAATGCTCTGGAACGTTAACTGGTTGCAAACTGAGATTTGGTAAAAACGGCATTCTGCCTTTTGGCGGTTTCCCTGCTTCAGCAAAACTTTCTTAAATAATCATGAAAAATAAAATACTTAATCACGCTAAACAATGCGGTGAGGCTGAGTGCTGCGGATTTGTTATTGATAACAAAATATATCTACCGTGCAATAACATCTCATCGACACCGACAGAGACATTTGAAATTGCGCCTGACGACTGGATTAGAGCAGAGCAACTTGGTGAGATAACCGCAATTGTTCATTCACACCCTAATGGGTTCCCCATTCTGAGCGAAGCAGACCAATTTCATCAACAACAAACTGGTTTGCCGTGGTGGTTGGTTTGTAATGGCGAAATTCATAAATTTAGATTTATACCGCCACTTCTTGGGCGAGAATTTAAACACGGGGAAATGGATTGTTATACGTTATTTCGGGATGCATACCATCTATGTGGTTTTGATTTTCCGAACTTTTACCGCGACGACGATTGGTGGCACAACGGGCAAAACTTGTATTTGGATAATATGGAATCTAATGGGTTCTATCAAGTAAGCGCGTCTTGTCTGAAAAATGGCGATGTCATTCTGTTTTCACTGAACAGTAAAGCTGTTAATCATGCTGCAATTTACATTGACGGTAACTTAATTCTTCATCATCTACCAAATCGACTATCAAAACGCGATTTATTTAGTGGATATTGGCTCAAAAATTATCATTCAATTTGGAGGCATAAAAAATGGCAACCGTTAAATTTTACGGCGATCTTAAACAATATGGCGATAAGTACAAAATAAATGCAAATACTGCTGCTGAAGCGCTAAATTGCCTGTATTTTCAAATAAAAGGATTAAAAAAGCGGATTTTAGACGGTTATTTTCGTGTACGAATTAATGGCATGGATATGAATGAGAACAATCTACAATTCGGGCTTCACAATCGAATTTCTCATAACGCCGTAATTCATATCATCCCTAAAACGGAGGGGGCTAAGGGGGGCGCATTCAGTTTTATAGCAGGCGCAGTAATGTGTATTGTTGGTGCGATATTTTATTGGACACCGTTCGGCTATCCGTTGATGGCGGCAGGGCTTGGATTGATGATTGGCGGCGTTGCTATGATGATGACTAAAACCCCAAAAATGCAGGACGCAACTAACGACGATGGCAAAAAAAGCACCTCATTTTCAAATCTGGGGAATACCGCAGCGCAGGGAGCGCCGGTTCCATTACCGTACGGCGAAATAATGGTTGGCTCTAGGGTAGAATCGCAAGGGATTGAAACGATGGATGTGGAGGAATAAATGGGCGATAGTTCGGGGAAAACAAAAACGCCACGGATTGAGGCGGATAATCTAGAATCCAAACAGCAATTATCTATTATTGATATTATCGGAGAGGGACAAATTGAAGGTCCCGTGGGTGGGCTAAAAGGTGTTTTTTTAAATAAAACACCAATCCAAGCAGATAATGGGACATATAATTTTAACGGCGTTGAAGTTGAGTGGACGGCGGGGACGCAGGCGCAATTGCCGTTATCTGGATTTGCGGAAACACAAAATGAAATTCCAGTTAGCTTAGAGGTGAAACAAAAAACACCCATAGTTAGAACTATTACCGACCCCTATGTTGACCGTGTGAGAGTAACAGTCGGTGTATCTGCACTATATAACCAGACTAACAGCGGTGATATAACAAGAGCCTCTGTTAGTCTGGCAGTTCAAATCGGAACCGGCGCTGGATGGGTTACAAAAAAAGTTGTTGAATTGAAAAATAAAAAAACACGCTCTCAATATTTAACATCTGTAATTTTAGACGACTTGCCGCCGACGCCATTTAATATTCGCGTTATGCGTTTAGATCCTGATGGCTCCGATCTGCTGGTTAACAATACGATCTGGTCATCATATACCGAAATTTATGATACCAAATTATCATATCCAAACACCGCGCTAGTGGGGTTGCGATTTGATTCGTCTCAATTCAATGGCGTACCAGCTAGAACATATTTGATTAAAGGCATCAGATGCAAAATCCCCGACAATTACGACCCCATATCTAGGACATATCACGGCATTTGGTTGGGCGAGTTTAAAACAGAATGGACAAATAATCCCGCATGGATAGTTTACGATCTGATAACAAACACCCGATACGGGATGGGGTACCGATTTGGTAAATTTGCCGTTGATAAATTTATGCTGTACTCGATTGCGCAATATTGCGATGAGCTAGTCGATGATGGTTTTGGCGGTAAGGAGCCTAGATTTACGTGCAATTGTTATATAACAGAGCGCGCTCAGGCGTATGATTTACTAAATAATTTCTTTTCAATATTTCGAGCAATGCCGATATGGGACGGGACGCAACTCACCGCTATTATTGATAGACCTAGCGATACCGTCGCTATTTACACTAATGCAAACGTTATCGAGGGCAAATTTAGTTACTCATCCTCGGCAATGAAAGACCGGCACACAGCGGTTCGAGTTAAATATATTGATCCAAATTACGGATGGGAACCAGTTACCGAATACGTTGCAGATGATGAGGCAATCAAGCGATTTGGGCTAAATGTGTTAGACGTTGAAGCTTTTGGGTGCACATCACGAGGTCAGGCGCACCGTACAGGAAAATGGATTATAACTACAGAAAAATATGAACGTCAAACAGTCACGTTCAGCGTGGGGCGAGAAGGATTGCGACATTTACCGGGTGATGTAATCGAGATTTTAGATAATGAATATGTTATGTCACAATCAGGCGGTAGAATTGTTTCCGTTGCTGATAATATCGTCACGCTAGATCGCGATGTGGAAATTGATAAAAACTCATATTTTACATATCAAGATGTTAATGCAAAATTAATAAAAGTTGAGGTTTTGTCTCAAAAAGCCCCGAATATGCTAATTTTAGAGCACACTATAAATGCCGATCAATGGTCAACATGGATTTTAACGAATGTTAATGTATCATCGCGACTATTTAAAGCCATTACTATTAGTGAAAACGACGACGGCACGTATTCTATAACAGCAATAGAGCACGAGCCCAAAAAAGAGGCAATTGTTGATAAAGGCGCAGTTTTTACCCCTAACAACGCGCAATCAATTAGCTGGGGAATCCCGCCAATTGACGATCTTTCAGTTTCAGTCACGCCTGATAGTGATGAGTATCAAGCCGTTCTGTCATGGACAACCCCAAGAACAATAAAACATCTGGAATTTCAGGTTACTATTTTGCGGAATGGTAAATTAGTATCACGTCAGACTGTGCCGGACATGAGCGTAACAATGAGCAATCTGGATGATGGTAAATACATGGCATCTGTGCGCGGGATATCGACAGAGGATGGCAGGCTGGGGGATGAATCTACAGTAACGTTTACTATTGCGCCACCTGAAACGCCAACTCAATTAGTTTTTGCAACATCTAGTAACACAGTGGCTATTAAACCGATTATGCCATCGAATGTTGGTTTGGGAACGGTTTTCGAATATTACAAGGGGGCAACGCTTGATGAGGTGAGAGCTATGACTAATTACCTTGGCAGAACATCAAACAAGTTGATAGATGCCGATGTGCAGGCATCTACAACTTATTATTACGGTGTAATTGCGGTTAATGCCGCTGGACGTTCGGGAATGTGCACGGGCTCGGCCACCACAGCAGATGATACGGTCGGCACCGCAGGCGGTATTTTTAGAATAAAAACTGCCGATGGGGTTTTTCCTGAAAATAATGATAATGCCACGCAACTTTTTCATGACGTGCTAGGCATGTGGCCATCACGAGATACAGTGCTAATAGTCTATGCCGAGGACGACAACAGGCATGTAACTAAAACAGAGGCAAAAATGTATGATGGTGCAAAATGGGTATCGCCGGCATTATTTTTGGATGGCAATTTGATTGCGACGGGTACAATTAGTGGCGATAGGTTAGTTGCATATACAGAGATCAAAGCGCCTATTATTCGAGGTGGCAGCATCAACATTAATGATCGATTTGTTGTTGAACCAGACGGCTCAGCTACCATTAAATATCTAAATGGAAACGCAGGTACAGTAATGAAGGATGGAACAATAAAAATCTTTGATGAAACAGGCGCTTTAGTCGTCCAAATCGGTAATCTGGAGGTTTAATGTCATTCGGTATTAAGATTTTTACAAAAACAGGTCCGGCATATAATCTAGATGGAAATTGTACATCTATGTTTATTTCTGGGGCGTTAGGCTCATATGTCTATCCAAAAACAGGTCTGTATGTGCCCGAGGGTTATGATTATTATGCTCATCTTTCGCACGCCTGCGGTTTCGCAGATGAATTTGATGAAACAGATGCAAATGTTATTGTCGCATCGGCTGATCCGATAGCATATTTAGATGAACATCGGCAATTGTGTTTTAGAAATGGGAAAAATGCAATAGGGCAGACGGAGCATTTTCCATCTGATGTCAATCTTAACCCCAGACAACAACTTGTTTTATTAACATGGCCCAAACCTGCACACGCAAATGGATATGGTATTTTGTTTAATGGTGTTAATTCTTTTTTTCAAATTAATCAAAATACTAACTTTAGCAATGTGATATGGAAGGGCGATATTGAAATTACCAATAGGGGTTGGCGAATTCAAAATATAAACCCGTCGTTAACTCATCATAATTCGTTTATATTTTTTTATTGTGAAGATCCAACAATCTCAATTGGCAGAAGTTGGAAACTGGGCGATAGGGACGATATAATTTACATCCCGTATGATCATAATGGTGGCGTGAGCAACAAGACAATACAAGCTAAAGCTGTTGTGTTTGGTAGCCGCCCAATTCAGACATCCAAATATGGCATGAGAATATACAAAAATAAACGTGTTGTATATGATTCATGCAATGAGGTGTTAATAAATCCTGTTTTTGCTCGCTTTGATCAACATGAAGTTGGGCATATGAAATCAATACAAGGAATTAAGCGTCCGATGTTTGCACGTGTATGTGTTGGTGCTCAATATATTATACAGAGCAACGGCGGGTGGTTTTGCGATATAGGTTTACGATCAAACGGATATCAACTATCAACAACAGTACAAAAAACATTTAAAGCGTGGTGGTTAGAATCTGAATTACCGTTCTCGTCATTTGTTTCTGAGCAACCGGTTATGATTTTAGACGCTGAAAATTATTTCAAATTCTAATATAAGACGCGTATCCATGAAAACAATAACATTTTTAATTCCATTTTTTTCGTACGCGGAGTATTCGAACTGTACTGCGATTTACAGAAAAAATACACTACGAGGAGAGTTAAAACAATTTAACATCGTAAAAGTGGCAAAAATTAGTGAAAACCATTACAACCTAAAACTGAAAGGCACTGGCAGCATACGACAAAAATTGGATGCTCTAATTGATGTCAAATGCGCGGATATTAACAAAGAGCATGAGCTAAAAAAATTATTAAAATTATAATTTAATTTATTCAATAAAACCGCTACATGAGCGGTTTTTTCATGTCTAAAATTTGAGGAAAATTATGGCAAAAATATCAGGAATTTTAACAGATGGTGCGGGTAAAATTATCAACAACTGTACTATCGAGTTATACGCAAAAAGAACAACAAACAAAGTTCTGGCTCAAACACAGGCATTCGAAGTTGCAGAAAACGGTAGTTACACAATGAACGTGCTACCTTGTGACTATGAAGTAAAACTAATTATAAATGGATTTCCGCCAAAGAAACTTGGCACGATTCAGGTATTTTCTGATTCTGCCGACGGTACATTAAATGATTTTTTATTGAATCCATCAGAGAGTGAGATAACACCAGCCGTTGTACAGCAGGTTATTGACGCCCGCAATCATGCAAATAAATCTGCTGAAAAAGCGGCAGATGTAGAAAAAAATATAAAAAAAATAGAGAATACAACAAATCAGTATGCACAGTTAGCTAAAACCAGCGCAGATAACGCAAAACTCAGTGAGACAAATTCAGAAAATAATGCACAATCAGCACGCGAATCAGCAACGACAGCAACTAACGCGAGCGCAGCAGCATCAAATAGCGAAAATACAGCTAATTCACATGCCGAGAGCGCTCGATTGTCAGCTACAGCATCAGCTAATTCAGCAGCGCAATCTAGAAATAGTGCAGTATTAGCACAACAATCAGAAAATAACGCGAAACAGTCTGAGCAAAACGCAGCTAAATCAGCAGAGGACGCTAGACAGTACGCATCATCTATTGATAGCTCAAATTTTATCAAAAAAACAGGCGAAGAAAGCCAGTCAATTAATGGCTCATTAATTGTCAGAGAATCAATTAGATGCGATCGTATATTTAACGGCGATATGATCGGCGACCAGCGCCTAATGCCGTTTCGCCGTGAGGAGTTGCCTTTTGGCTGGTATTTTCGTAACGGTGACAACTTTTTACTCAGCTCACCGCAGGGGCAGGCGTTAAATAGATTATCTACTAACTATAAAAATGACCACAATATCACGATAAAAACAATTGATGGTCAACAATATATCAATGTACCAACTGCATTTGCTTCCGACGGTCGGGGTTTTTTTGAGCGTGCAGTTGACGGAACTAATCGGCAAGTGGGCAGCGCCGAAGGTGACGCTATCCGTGATATCTGGGGGCATTTTGATACCGGCGTTGTAGATAATCACTATATGTATTCACGAGGCGCGTTTTCTGGTTCAAATGCAATTTATCCAGAAAATGGTGCGTTTGAACAGAAAAAGGACTGGCCAGCGTTCGGTTACGATTTTCATGCTTCAAATGTAGTCCCCACAGCTCACGAAAACAGACCGATCAATATTGGCATGACCCCCGTAATTTATCTAGGAGTGTAATATGATTAATTATTATTTTGATAACACAAATGAACTAAAACCATTCACACATGAATTAGAGGCGAATGATGATACATTACCGCCAGATAATGCGTTGCGTATCGCTCCAGAATTCAAAGATGGGTATTGGCCGTGTGAGAAAAACGGTAAATGGATTTTAGTTGAGGATCATCGAGAAAAAACGGTATATAACATTGAAACGAAAGAATCAAGCACAGTTGATTATCTGGGTAAGATTAAAGATGGTTATACTCTGTTAGAGCCCTTCGAATTCTGTAAATGGAGCGGCAAGAAATGGGTATTAGATGAAAATGCAAAAAATGAGCATATCATCAAAATGAACCAAGTATTAAAAATGACATTAATCAATGAAGCAAACGAAAAAATATCGTTACTTCAAGATATTATTGATTTAGACATGCAAGAAGCTGATGAAGAAGCACAACTAAAAGCGTGGAAAAAATATCGCATTTTAGTTACTCGTGTTGATGCGTCAGATGTTAATGCTGTGTTTCCCGCAAAACCTGAATAATCAAAACACACTATCAATTTTCAATTTCACATACTCAACAGCATCATCTAGCATCACAAAATCAGCGATATCGTATAGCGTTTTTGTTGTTTGATA
>NZ_LZGZ01000262.1:0-1664 GCF_001690515.1 Gilliamella sp. Fer4-1
CTACCAACAACGACAACATCAAAAGAAAGATCATCAGGATCCCCCCCTTCGGCAATAATTGCGTCTTTGTTAGATTTTGCCATTGCTTTAGTTACAGCTTTCTTAAATGCTTCACATTGTGTTGTTGCTCCAGAGATAGCATCAACATGTGGACTATTTGAATCAATAATTCTATGTTTAATTTCAGTAAAATTATTTAAAACTTCACTATCAAAATTTTGCGCATTAACTAATTGTATATCTTTTATAAAATCCTTACCTAACTCAACGTTAATCAAAAATTCATAAGATTCATCATTAACTTTCTCTTGATACTGACCTGGTTTGAACTTTTTCACATTAAGGTTAGCATCACGAATCAAACTTTCAACAAGGGAAAAATGCCATAAAGGCTCAGGAATATTAAGCTCTTCCCGTTTATCACTATTGATAAATAGTTCTAACTTTTCCCCTTTTTTAATGCGACTAACCCAATCAGGATAAGCAATACAAGCACGACCAACAGCAACTAAATCATAGCCATTTTTAAAAGCTGCATCGATATCACTTTGATTAACAACATTACCGACGCCCACAACAGGAATTTTAGCTAATTGCTCAGATCGCATTGCAACATATTTATTGATTAGTGGTGTTGTATCTTCGGTATCAACGATCGAAGGTCTTAAAATCGACCCCATTGAGAAATGAACATAATCAAGCCCTTTTGCAGCCAGTTTTTCAAGCAAATACATGGTATCATCAAAACGAATACCAGGGACTTCTAGCTCTTCGGGGGAAAACCGATATCCAACAATAAACTCAGGAGTTGCATATTGTTGAATCATATTATGTGTGATATCTAAAATCGCAAGCGGGAATCGAGTACGATTATCACGATTCCCCCCCCATTTATCATTACGTTGGTTTGAATTAGGTGAGTAGAATTGTTGAATTAAATAAGTATTTGCGCCATGAATTTCTACACCATCAAAACCAGCCTGAATAGCACGACGCACAGCTTGACCAAACTTGTCAATCATTTCATCTACTTCTTCAGCCGTTAATTCAACTGGAGTTGGAGCATTCGGGCGTGGAGCAGCAATGGCACTCGGGCCTACTGGTGATTGGCCACCAATTAACTTTGGCTCAACCATTCGTCCACCATGATAAACTTGAATAATAGCTTTAGAACCTTGCTCTTTGATAACTTTAGCTATTTTTGTTAATCCCTCAATTTTATCATCACTATCTAAGCCAATTGCGCCAGGAAAAGCTAATCCTTTATTATCAACAAAGCCACATTCGACTATCACTGTGCCAATATCACCAGCTCTTACTCGGTAGTATTCAATCAAATCATGCGTAACAGAACCATCATAAAAACCTGAACAGGTTGTCATCGGCGCCATCATGATGCGATTTTTTAATTCTACCCCATTTGGTAACGTTAACGACTTAAATGTAAGTTGATTTGTCATTTGATATACCTAATTATTTTATTTGAATTCATTTATTAGCAATTATGATAGCATCCCAAACAACAATTCTCTATGTAAATTCAGTCTATCAATACATTAAGTATCAATTTTTCGACAGTATTTTTTACATATTTATTAATGAATTAGGTATGCATCGTTTTTAGAATCGACAAAATTACTTCGTTTTCATATAAAAAATCATTA
>NZ_LZGZ01000263.1:0-25276 GCF_001690515.1 Gilliamella sp. Fer4-1
TTTATATCATTAGAGATTTCTTCTAAAGAAATATGATAATTTGTTATATCATAAAAAATATTAGTGTATTGATTATTAATCTTACTTAACTCTATAAAAGGAGCTCGCTTTTTCTCACAAAGCGCCCAATGAAGAGCCCTTGCCTTATCATTGCTATAAATAAATTTCATAATTTATAGAAAGTCCCACGTTGTTTATAGTAAGTTGAAAAACGATTAGGGTTGGAATCTACATAATAAAACAAAATTAATATCCTATCATCAATAAGACATAGGATAATTACATCACAAAAATAACGATTATAGATTTAGCTAAATGTTTGGTAAACTAGCCATTTATAATGACTAAAAAAGCTAAACAACTAATCCAACTCAACTACAACATACTCGCTCAACTCATTTTTAATTAATCCTCCTTATTTAGCACATAATGAAAATAAAAATAATTTTCTTTTTTATTTTTTAGCGTACAATCAAAATCATCCACTCACTTAGGTAATGTTATGTTATACAATAACAAATACATACATCATCATAATTGTCATAGTAATTGTCAAAATATAGCACACAATCATGTACAGATGCCTCATGATATAAATTGTCATCAAGAATCCACGCCTTGTTGCGGAGGAGATACTCATACTACCAAATCCCAAAATAACTTTGGCGATCCTCCAGAAGATCCTGATAGGCAAAACCAACATGTTAAATTAACGTGGAAAATAGCCGGTATGGATTGTGCCAGTTGTGCTCAAAAAATTGAAAATGGTTTAAAAACCTTACCTAATATTAGCCAAACAAAGATGATATTTTCTACCGAAAAATTAATGGTTTTTGTTCCCCAAAAGAATCAGGAAATTATTCAATTAATTGAAAATAAAGTTATCGAGTTGGGTTATAAACCTATTTTCGAGCCTTCCAATAAGCATTCGCATCATCACGATCATCATCATTTTGACAAAAAGGCACTAATCCCTTTAGTTGTATTAGGAACTTTAATTGTGATGAGTTATATCCTGTTATTATATAATCAAACTATTGGCGAATATGCATTTATGGCAACCGCAATAATAGGGTTAATTCCTATTTTGAAAGAAGCATTGGTTTTAACGCGCAGTGGTACACCATTTGCGATTGAGTCGTTAATGAGCGTGTCAGCTATTGGTGCTTTATTTATTGGGGCAGCCGAAGAAGCCACCATGGTCATTTTTTTATTTATGATTGGTGAAATGCTAGAAGGTATTGCAACAAGTAAAGCAAAAAAAGGCATTTCCTCGCTCGCTCAGCTCATGCCCGAAGAGGCTGTAATAATCATTGACGGAGCACGAAAAACCGTTGCCAGTCATAGTTTAAAACCCAATGATATTATTGAAATTTCATCAGGAGGGCGGTTGCCTGCTGATGTGATTTTGATGAGCGAACAAGCCAATATTGATGAAAGCGCATTAACTGGCGAATCCATTCCGGTTAATTATCTTTCAGGCGATAAGATTTTGGCTGGTTCGTTGGTGGTTGATAATACAATTCAACTTAAAGTGGTATCAGAAGTCGGACAAAATGCGGTTGATCGTATTTTACAGATGATTGAAGATGCCGAGGAGCGCAAAGCGCCTATTGAACGTTTTATTGATAAATTTAGCCGTTACTATACGCCTACAATTGCTTTATTTGCACTATTGGTAATTGTTGTGCCACCTTTGTTGTTCAATGCTGATTGGTATACTTGTTTTTATCGTGGCTTGACGTTGTTATTAATTGGTTGCCCTTGTGCGCTTGTAATTTCAACCCCTGCGGTGATAACTTCGGCCTTGTCGAATGCGGCAAAGCAAGGTGTGCTAATTAAAGGTGGAGCAGCATTAGAGCATATTGGTTCGGTTAAACTGGTTGCGTTTGATAAGACTGGTACCTTAACTGAAGGTAAACCACAAGTAACCGATGTGATTCCTCAAGATATTTCCAAAGAACAATTATTAACAACGGTTGCCTCGATTGAAAGTGGTTCGCATCATCCTATTGGTAAAGCTATTGTTGATTACGCATTACAAAATCAGTTAAGCATTAATCAGGCCGATAATCGTAAAGCAATTGTGGGAATTGGTATTCAAGGCGAGATTGATAATCAGATTTTTTATATTGTTTCTCCAAACAAAGTTGCGACCGTTTCAACGCCTTTAAATGATGAACACGCTAAAATCATTGCGGAACTTGAAAGTGCAGGTAAAACCGTGGTGGTTGCGGTAACAAATCAACAACTGATGGGCATTATTGCTCTGCAAGATATGTTGCGGTCAGATGCAAAGACTACAATACATGAACTTAATCAGCTTGGTATTAAATCTTTGATGCTAACAGGTGATAATGCACGAGCGGCTAAAGCTATTGCCGATCAGTTAGGTATGGAATACCGCGCTGAACTGTTGCCTGCCGATAAGTTGATTACCATTGAAAAGCTCCACAACACAACGTCAATTGCTATGGTAGGTGATGGTATTAATGATTCGCCAGCCATGAAGGCCGCAACGGTGGGTATTTCCATGGGAAGTGGCACAGATGTTGCGCTAGAAGCTGCCGATGCCGCATTAACTAAAAATAGCTTACTCAGTTTACCTAAGTTAATTCGTTTGACTCGCTTTGCGAGTCGTAATATTAAACAAAATATTACCATTGCATTAGGAATTAAGCTGATCTTTTTGATTACCAGTTTGTTTGGTTTTACTGGACTGTGGCTAGCAGTGTTGGCTGATTCAGGCACGACTGCGATTGTGACTGCTAATGCCCTTCGGGTTTTGACATTTAAAAAATAAAAGTTAAGAATATATTTACTTAATCTATTCCGCTTGTTACAAGCGGAATAGTTATTTTAAATAATTTTAAGTTTATTATTCATCAATTCTTAATGATATTTCGCCACCAATATGGGCATTAATTTTACCGTTTTGTTCTAACAATAAAGCGCCTTGCTCGTTGATGCCTTTTGCAATGCCGCGAATGGTATTATCACCAATTAATAGTTTTACTAGTCGATTGGCAAAGTTATCTAGTCTATTCCAATCATGAATAAATGGTGCTAAACCATGTTTTTCAAATTCGATTAATTGACTTCTTAAGACTTTGGCGACTTGAGCCACAAGTAAATTACGATCAACATTACCTAAATTAGCCCATTTTTGGTTAACTATGTTGGTATCGGGGTTTGTCATGGTTAGATTGACACCAACACCAATCACTACATGGGCACAATCACCAGTTTTACCGGCGAGCTCAACTAAAATACCTGCTAACTTTTGGTCGTTAAGGTAAAGATCATTTGGCCATTTAACTTTGATCTCTTGGCCTGATAATGTGCGTAAGGTATCGGCAAGTACTATCCCTACCACCAAACTTAACCCCATTGCCGCGGCTACGCCTTGATCTAATCGCCAATACATCGAGAAGTATAAATTGCTACCAAAAGGTGAAAACCATTTTCGCCCACGTCTTCCTCTCGCTTTTGATTGAAATTCAGCCACACAGCAATCACCTGATGTTAATTGCCCTATTCGATCAAGCAGATATTGGTTGGTTGAATCAATAATCGGTAATACTTCACACTGACTATTCGACTGGTAATACTGGTCAATTTTAGCTTTATTAAGCAAATTAAGAGGAGAAGCCAAGCAATAGCCTTTACCTTGTACTGACGTTAATACTATCCCCCACTCGCGCAGTTGTTTGATATATTTATTAATACCAGCACGTGTTATGCCGAAAATGGTTGCCAATTCTTCGCCTGAATGGAACTGTCCATCGGCCAATATTTCAATTAATTTAAGTGGATTTTTGTGGCTGCGCATCCGTTCCTCTTTTTTTAACTAATAAGATAACGAAGTATAACGAAATTATAGCAAAACTAACAAATAAATAGGTATTACTCGTTTTATCCATGATGAATGCTATCACCGCAGGAGCAACTAGGCTACCTAAAGTGTTAGTTAATAGCATTGCTTGATTCATAGCCACAATATTTTGCTTTTTAACACATGAGCAAGCCCAAGCCATCGATATGGGATAAATGGTGTAAATGGTTGCACCTAATAAGATAATTGCCAACGCACCAAACCAATTAAATATTAGCATGATACATGCAACCAACATAAGCAGTGATTCAATTAGCAATACAATTTGCCGTCCAAATTTGTCGGCACACCAATTGGCAGGCATTTGTGCTGCCACTCCTGATAAAATAAGTAAAATCATCCAATTAGCAACTTGAATATCGCTATAACCCAAGTGTGAATAATAAACTGGTAACAGTGAATATAACGACCCAATTAACATACCAGCAATAACGCAACCGGTTAACCCAAGCCGAGAGGGTTTATTTAATATCATTGGCATAATGTCAAAGCTGCTTTTTTTTCTTTTTGGTAATTTATAATGTGTACGCAAAATAAATAAAATCGCAAGCCCCATCAGTAACATAATAACCAATCCAAAATACAAGACATCTTGTGGAAAATACTGTAACAAAGCTTGCCCCAAAACCGTGCCTAAATAATAAGTGGTTAAATAAACTGCAAGCATTTTCCCACGTGTATGCACTGGACCGGTGAGTAATATGCAACTTTCAATCACCACCCAAGTGACAGCGCATGCAATGCCAATAAAAAAGCGCCACATTACCCAGCTATAAAAATTCATTGAAAAACTTAAACCAATAGTTGCAATAGCAAAAATAATGCAACTATAGGTATAAGTGTGTCGAGCATTAAATTTACTAATAAACCAATTGGCAAAAACAGTACCAATCAAGTTACCAGTAAAATAGCTTGATCCCACAAGACCAATTTGCCCAAGCGAAAACTCATTACGCACTAGCCACAATGGCACTTGCGTATTGAGAGCTGACAACGAGATAGTCACAAAGAGTAAACTCGTTAATAAAATAGGAAATGAATACGAATGTTTCATAATGTTATCGCATATAATTTATGGGTTATGTTTTGCGGGCAATTATAATTTGATATTAATTATAAATAACTGTCAGCATTAATTTCGCCCGAGTTGCCGATAAATCGGATTTCTGGCGATAAACTCACCAAGAATTTTTGTAATACACATTTTTTTATATAACGAGCTAATTCAACTACATCTTGCGCTGTTGCTTGGTTTTTGTTAACTAATACAAGCGCTTGTTGTTGATGCACGGCAGCTCCGCCTATTTGATAGCCTTTTAGACCACACTGATCGATAAGCCAACCTGCGGCCAATTTTGATTGATGATTGGCTTGTGGATATATTGGCATATTCGGATAAATTTCAAGTAGCTTATCTGCCTCAATTTTATCGACCACGGGATTTTTAAAAAAGCTCCCTCCATTACCAAGAACTTTTGGATCGGGCAATTTACTGCGGCGAATTTCGCACACTTTATCAAAGACCCTTTTTGGGGTGACATTTTTTGGATCAAAGTTTCGTAATTCACCATAAGTTAGTACTGGTTGCCACAGTTTGGGTAATTTGATACCAACATTGATGACCGCATAACCTTGCAAATATGCTTTTTTAAAGATGCTTTCACGGTATCCATATTGACCATCGGTAACTGTGATGATTTTACCTGTAGCAAGCTCAAGCAGTTCTACATAATCAGCAATGTTTTGAAACTCAACACCGTAAGCACCAATGTTTTGAATAGGCGCCGAACCAACACAACCCGGAATTAATGCGAGGTTTTCAAGTCCTGATATATCTTGCGCAATAGTTGTTGATACTAAATCATGCCAAATTTCGCCAGCCCCCACTTTTAAATGCCACGCTTGTTCGGTTTCGGTTATGGTAATACCTTTTAGGCGATTAACAATAACAATACCATCAAAGTCACAGGTAAAAAGAGTATTACTGCCTTCACCAATAATTATAATAGGTAAATTTTGAGAGTTATCTTGCCAAACTCGTTGTAATTGTTCGACTGTAGTGATCGTGACAACTTTTTGTGCAAAAACAGTTAGACCAAATGTATTAGGAATTTTTTGTTTCATTGATAACTACCTTTATTTTTGTGAAAATAGATGTCCAAAAGTCAATCGATTTTATGTGTTATTTTTATAGTTTGGACTCTATTGCATTTGCTGATTATATTACCACATTGGTTAAGCTTATTTGATTAATTATTTAATCGCGAATAATTTTAATTTTTCTTTAAATTTACTATTAATCGTGCACTTCATAAAACTAGTCTATTTACTTTTTTTCGACAAAAGTGTGACTATTATCAAATTCATCACATTATTTATACAAATATTCAACTAAAGTAACGCTTAAATCTTTTTTGTTTTTTGTTATCGTGTATTATAACTAACCAAGCGATGTTTTTTATAAATTATAGTCTGAATTACTTATTGCTAGCGCGAAAAACAACCACTGTTATTTAATTAGCAGTTATTGATTATATTGTTTGTGCGCAAGTTAAGTTTTGCTTATGAGTTAGAGGAAATTATGAAAAGAGTTTTTATTATGATCCTAGATTCCTTTGGAATCGGCGGCGCTGAAGATGCCAAAAAATTTGGAGATGAAGGTGCAGATACATTGGGTCATATCGCTGAGTTTTGTGCATTAGGTAAAGCGGAACAAGGTCGAAGTGGACCATTGAAATTACCTAATCTAGGAAAATTAGGCTTAATAGAAGCCGCCTATGAGTCAACTGGAGCATATCCTAAAGGCATGATGACAGAAGGCGAAATTATTGGTTCATATGGTTATGCCAGTGAAATCTCATCAGGTAAAGATACACCTTCAGGACATTGGGAAATTGCAGGTGTACCAGTCCTTTTTGACTGGGGCTATTTTACTAATACCACTAACAGCTTTCCTCAAGATCTTTTAGATAAGATTATTTCTCGCGCAAAACTTCCCGGTTATCTTGGTAATTGTCACTCATCAGGCACGATTATTCTTGATGAGCTTGGTGAAGAACATATGGCGTCTGGCAAACCTATTTTTTATACTTCTGCTGATTCAGTCTTCCAAATTGCCTGTCATGAAGAGACATTTGGCTTAGATAGACTTTATGAAATTTGCGAAATTGCTCGTGACGAACTGAATAAAGGTAACTACAATATTGGTCGCGTTATTGCTAGACCATTTGTTGGTAAAAAAGCAGGTGAATTTGTGCGTACGGGTAATCGTCACGATCTTGCTGTTGAACCACCAGCGCCAACGATAATTAAAAAGCTGGTTGATGAAAAACACGGTACTGTAGTGTCAATCGGTAAAATCGCCGATATTTATGCACAAGTTGGGATTACTAAAAAAGTGAAAGCGACCGGTATTGAAGCTTTATTTGATGCATCACTTGAAGAAATCAAACAAGCTAAAGATAACACCATTGTATTTACTAATTTTGTCGATTTTGACTCCTCTTATGGTCACCGCCGTGATGTATCGGGTTATGCTGCTGCGTTAGAATATTTTGATCGTCGCCTTCCTGAGATGTTGGCACTTATTAAACCCGGCGATCTGCTTATTATTAGTGCCGATCATGGTTGCGATCCAACTTGGCCTGGTACTGATCATACTCGAGAACATATCCCTGTCATTGTTTATGGAGATAGTGTGCCAGTTGGATCTTTAGGTCATCGTGAAACATTTGCCGATATTGGGCAAAGTGTTGCCGATTATTTTGATTTATCGCCAATGGATTACGGTAAATCATTTATAAAAAAATAAGTAATTTAAGTTCAAATAATATCGATTTAGAAACAAATATCAGGAGAAGTTGATGTCTACCCCGCATATTAATGCCATTGATAATGCTTTTGCAAAAACCGTTTTAATGCCTGGCGATCCGCTACGAGCAAAATTCATTGCAGAAACCTTTTTAGAAAACGCACAAGAAATTACTAATGTAAGAGCCATGTTAGGTTTTACGGGTTATTACAAAGGTCAAAAAGTTTCAATTATGGGGCATGGAATGGGCATTCCATCTTGTTCAATTTACGCAACTGAACTGATTAAATTTTACGGTGTTGAAAACATCATTCGTATTGGTTCGTGTGGTGCAATTAGTCCTAATGTTAACGTGGGTGATGTTATTGTTGGTTTGGGCGCTTGTACCGATTCAAAAGTCAATCGCTTACGTTTTAAAGATCATGATTTTGCCGCTATCGCCGATTTTGATTTAACTTATAATGCCGTTAATGCCGCAAAAAAATTAGGTGTAAATGTTAAAATTGGTAATCTTTTTTCTGCAGATCTTTTTTATAGTGTTGAACCTGATATGTTTGATGTTATGGAAAAGTACAATATTTTAGGCGTTGAAATGGAGGCTGCCGGCATTTATGGGGTTGCTGCCGAATATGGTGCAAAAGCACTGGCCATTTGCACGGTTTCAGATCATATTCGAAAAGGCGAAGCAATGTCAGCAGAGCAAAGACAGTTAGGCTTTAAAGAAATGATCACCGTTGCATTAGAGTCTGTTTTATTAAATCAAAACTAAAAAATGGCAGGAAATCTGCCATTTTTTATTTTGATCAAATAATTATTTTATTAATATTTGGATAATAGGTTATACAAGATCGCGTTTATTAAGGAATCATAAATGAATATTAAGTTTCAACTTAAAGTTATATTTTTCTTGCAATTTTTTATCTGGGGAAGCTGGTTAATCACCCTAGGTTCTTACATGATGCGTAAATTAGCATTTACTGGTATTGAAGTAGGAGCAATATATGGAACAATGGGCATCGCTTCATTATTCATGCCAAGCTTACTTGGTATTGTCGCTGACAGATGGATACCTGCTAATCGTTTGTATATGCTTTGTCATTTAATCGGTGCGATAACGCTATTTATTGCGGCTTCTGTCACATCACCTTTCATGATGATGATAGTGATACTTGTTCATTGCTTAGCTTTCATGCCTACTATCGCCATTTCAAATTCAATCTCTTATTCATGCTTAGAATCACAAGGACTTGATGTCATTACTCAGTTCCCTTGTATCAGAATTTTTGGCACGATCGGTTTTATTGTTGCCATGTGGCTTGTGAGTTTTTTACAGTTAGAACTTAGTAGTATGCAACTTTATATCGCTGCTGCATCTTCTTTGTTACTCAGCCTTTATTCATTTTCATTACCATTAATTCCAACAACAAAAAACACGAATGATGAAAAAAACATCATTAGCTCATTAGGATTAGATGCTTTTGTTTTATTCAAACAACCTAGAATGGCTATTTTCTTTTTATTTGCAATTTTATTAGGTGGCATTTTACAAATCACCAACACCTTTGGTAATCCATTTTTACATGATTTTGAAAAATTTCCTGAATATGCCGATAGCTTAGTGGTTAAGTATCCTTCCGTACTATTATCTATTTCTCAAATTTCAGAAGTGGTATTTATTTTATTTGTACCTTTCTTTATGAAACGTTTAGGTATCAAATACGTTATGCTAATTAGTATGTTTGCTTGGGTTGCACGTTTTGGTTTATTTGCTTATGGTGATCCATCTCCAGTCGGTTTTATACTATTACTTCTTTCAATGATTGTTTATGGTTGTGCCTTCGACTTTTACAATATATCAGGTTCAATGTATGTTGAAAAATCCGTATCGCCAACTATTCGTAATAGTGCTCAAGGACTATTTATGACCATGACCAATGGGCTTGGTGCTTATTTAGGTTCGGTAATTAGTGGCTTTGTAGTCGATCATTACACAACTACAAGTGGCATTGATTGGCAAACAGTCTGGCTTGTTTTTGCAAGTTATGCTTTGGTTCTAGCTATTGTGTTTATGTTGATTTTTAAAAACGAGAATCCTAATCCACAAGCAACCATAAATTAATAATTCATTGAGTGGTTGTTCATTCCCGCCACTTAATCAATATGCAGGCAGCAATATTAGTTGTTGCCTTTTGCTAGCACAAAATTAGCTTAAAAATATGATTTACCAAACAAAAATATAAATAAGTAATGCAAAATGTATGGCGGGAGGATGTCTTATCAAGGTAAAATACCCTAGCTTATAATTAGCAACAATAAATATGCTATTTTTAGCTTTGATAAGTGTTTTAATGTCATTATTACTAAAACCATTTAGCTCATTTTAAATAGATTAAATACCTAATGAACGATCAAATAATACCCAAAGTCATATTACATGAGCACATTGAAGGGAGCATTACTCCTATTATGGCTCAAAAGTTAGCTGATAAAAATCAAATCCCCTTTCCTAGTTCTTTATGTTATAAAAAGGGAGAATATGATGAGCAAGAGTATCAAAATGGACGTTATCGATATGATGAAACAAATTTCATAGAATTTATTCAAACTTATGATACTGTTTCTCATTTTTTAAAAACTCCGGAAGATTATTATTTAATTACATTTGATTTTTTGAGTAGAAATGCCAAACAGGGACTAATCTACTGTGAACTTTTTATCTCTCCTTACCATATCTGTGCAACCGAAATTGATGGCAAGATGACTTGGGATAAAGAACGATTCCAACAAACCTTAACACAAATGGATAAAGCCATTATTGACGTCCGAAAAAATCATAATATTACCGTTAGGTATCATGTTATCGGCGTTCGACATCTTGGTGCTAAAATTGTCCATGAAACATTAAAATTTATTGAAAATAATCATCACCGTTTTATTACTGGATTCAACATTGCAGGCAATGAAAGAGCAGGTCATTTCGATGATTTTCAAGATTCACATCAATTAGCATCTAAATTAGGCTTACAAAAATCTTATCATGCAGGCGAAATTGAGCCAGCAGAAAGCATCATTCAAGCATTAAAACATGGCGCAACAAGAATTGGGCACGGCATTAAAGCCATTGATGATCAAAATCTAATTAATGAACTGATTAAGAACAACATCACCCTAGAAGTTGCACTCACCAGTAATCGTATTTTGGTTAATGAACTACACGGCGATATCTATCAGCACCCAATAAGACGGCTTTATGACCAAGGGGTTCGCATTACTCTCAATACGGATGATGCCGGAATTTTCGGCACCGATATTGAAAAAGAATATAACATTGCCCAATCCATATTTGCATTTTCACGATTAGAATTGCTTGACATAACGCTGTGTGGCGTTCAGGCCGCATTTGCCGAAGAATCGGTTAAGAGTCGTTTGATAGGGCATGTTTTTTCATGTTTTACCTCTAATGATAAACAAGTGATGAAAAAATGCATTAATGATAAGAAATATCATCCAGCAATCATTAAACGATTTTTAGAATATCAAAAGCAGTTACTAGCCATGCCCGTTAACTAATTTAGTTATCAGAATGATAGGAGATTCGCATGAAAAAAAATAAACGCATCCTGACCTTTTTATCCCTATTTATTTCCGGTATTGCTAATGCTGCAACAGTCGATTTAAGAATTATCGAAACGACTGATTTACACGGCAATATGATGAATTATGATTATTTTAAAGATCAAACTATTGATTCATATGGGTTAGTTAAAACTGCCAATTTAATTCATCAAGCAAGAGGTGAAGTAAAAAATAGTGTTCTTGTAGATAATGGTGATTTAATTCAAGGTAGCCCAATGGCTGATTATGCAGTTGATAAAGGCCTTAGTGAGGGCGAGATACACCCAGTATATAAAGCACTCAATACCCTTGATTATGTTGTTGGTAATATTGGTAACCACGAATTTAATTTTGGATTGGAATTTCTGAAAAAAAGCCTTTCTGGAGCTAAATTTCCTTACATTAATGCCAATGTCTATGATGCTAAAACCAATAAGCCATATTTCAAGCAATATATTATTGTAGATACTCCTGTTATTGATAGAGATGATAATAAGCATACTATCAAAATTGGTTATATCGGTTTTGTCCCACCACAAATTATGCAATGGGATAAGCTTAACCTTAATGGCAAAGTTGTTGTCAAAGATATTACTGAAACCGCTAAATTATTAGTACCGGAAATGAAAAAACAAGGCGCTGATGTCATTATTGCAATTCCACACTCTGGCGTGTCGGCTGAACCTTATAAAGCGTTAGCTGAAAATTCAGTTTATTACTTAAGCCAAGTAAAGGAAATTAATGCAATTATGTTTGGTCACTCACATGGCGTCTTCCCAAGTGAAGAATTTGAATCACTTCCTAATACTGATATAAAAACTGGAAATATCAATCATGTTCCCGCGGTCATGCCAGGACAATGGGGAAGCCATTTAGGCGTAGTGGATTTAGTTCTAACGGGAGATAAATCCAATTGGCAAGCTATTTCAGGGAAATCTGAAGCACGGCCCATTTATGACCAAACGAATAAAAAAGCCTTAGTTGAAGCTGATCAAAAACTCGTTGATATTCTAACAACAGACCACCAAGGTACGCGTAAATTTGTAAGTAAACCTATTGGTAAAGTTTCAACCGATATTACTAGCTATTTAGCGCTAGTCGAAGATACATCAGCCTTACAAATTATTAATGATGCACAAACCGATTACGTTAAGCAATTTATTCAAGGCGATCCAGATCTGGATGGCCTGCCAGTTTTATCAGCTATTGCACCATTTAAAGCTGGTGGCAGAAAAAACGATCCAAGCGCTTTTGTTGACGTAAAAAAGGGTGATCTTACCTTTAGAAATGCAGCAGATATCTATCTGTATCCTAATATTTTATCTGTAATTAAAATTACAGGCAAAAATATAAAAGAATGGCTTGAATGTTCTGCGGGTATGTATAACCAAATAGATATTCATACAGCAAATCCGCAATATCTAATTAATTGGGATAAATTTAGAACCTATAATTTTGATACAATTGATGGTGTAAATTATCAAATCGATATCACCAAACCTCCACGTTATGATGCTAATTGCCAGTTAATCAATCCAACATCTGAAAGAATAACTAATTTGACATACAAACAAAAACCACTTGATCCTAATCAAATGTTTTTAATTGCTACAAATAATTATCGAGCTTATAGCGGCATATTCCCAGGTACTGGCGAAAAAAATGTTAAATTTAATTCACCAGATGATTTAAGAGTGATCCTGTCAGCTTATATCACTAAGGTTACTAAACAAGAAGGATCGGTCAATGTTATTGTTGATAACAACTGGCAAATTGCGCCAATATCGAGTGAAACCAAATTAGATATTCGTTTTGAATCATCCCCTACTGATGAAGCTAAAACTTATATTGAAAAACATTCACTATACCCTACTGAATTTATCGAAAAAGATAAATTAGGTTTTGGTGTTTATCGATTAGATTTACAGTCATCAGCTAACGCTCAACCTAAAATTTAATTAATATTATTACGAAACAAAGGATTCTCAATATGAAAATTGAAAAACTCATTGAACTCGCTAAAACTGCTCGCTCTAAAGCTTATGTTCCTTACTCCAAATTTCAGGTTGGTGCAGTATTAATCACTGAAGATGATGAGGCGATTTTAGGTTGCAATGTTGAAAATGCCTCTTATGGCCTAGCCAATTGTGCAGAACGTACCGCTATTTTTAAAGCAGTTTCAGAAGGTAAAAGAAAATTTAAAAAATTAGTGGTAATTGGTGATACTGACGGTCCAATTTCGCCTTGTGGAGCTTGCCGTCAAGTAATCAGTGAGTTTTGCGCTAAAGATATGCCAGTTATTTTAACGAATATGCAAGGTAAAATCCAAGAAACCACTGTTGGTGAATTGTTACCTTGGTCTTTTTCGCCAAGTGATTTAGATTAGTTTTGCTTGTGAGCAATGTAATTTTAGCTATCTTGAAAATAAAAAGAAATTGATACTTATTGTTAGCTAGGATTAGCCTTCTCATCAAGCTAAATTATGGATGAGAAGAATATAATCCTAATTTATTGATATTAAGAGAGACGAATAATGAGATTTGTAGATATTATTGAAAAAAAACGTGATGGACATGCATTAACCACTGATGAAATTCAATTTTTTATTACTAACTACACTAATGGTACCATCCCTGATTACCAAGTTAGCGCTTTATTAATGGCAATTTATTATCAAGGTATGACATCAAAAGAATGTGCGGATTTAACCAGTGCCATGATGTATTCAGGTGATACTGTTGACCTATCATCAATAAAAGGAATTAAAGTCGATAAACATTCAACTGGTGGTGTGGGTGACACCACAACATTAGTACTTGCTCCTTTAGTTGCAGCATTAGATGTGCCGGTCGCTAAAATGTCAGGACGTGGGCTTGGGCATACTGGTGGCACCACCGATAAATTTGAGTCGATTGCGGGATTCAAAATTGAATTAAGCAAACAAGATTTTATTAATCAGGTGAATACCAAGGGTTTAGCAGTAATCGGTCAGTCAGGTAATTTAACACCAGCCGATAAAAAGCTCTATTCACTACGTGACGTAACTGGCACCGTTAATTCTATTCCACTTATTGCAAGCTCAATTATGAGTAAAAAATTAGCTGCTGGTGCTGATGCTATTGTGCTTGATGTTAAAACCGGTGATGGCGCACTAATGAAAAATATGGTTGATTCAGAAAAATTAGCTCACGAAATGGTCAATATCGGTAACCAAATTGGCCGCAGAACCATGGCTATTATTTCAGATATGTCACAACCACTTGGTTTTGCAATTGGTAATGCACTTGAAATAAAAGAAGCGATTGATACTTTGAAAGGTAAAGGTCCTGCTGATTTAACTGAGCTAGTTTTAACATTAGGTAGCCAAATGATTGTGCTTGCCAACAAAGCGAAAACATTAGAAAAAGCCAGAGCTAAACTCCAAGAGGTCATAAAAAATGGTAAAGCAATTGAAAAATTTAAGACCTTAATTGAAGCGCAAGGCGGTGATAGCTCGGTTGTTGATCATCCTGAAAAATTAGCAAGCGCGCCATACCAAATCGCACTACCTGCGCAAAAATCAGGCTACATTACAAAGATTATTGCGGATCAAATTGGCATTGTTGCAATGCAATTAGGCGCGGGGCGAGCAACCAAAGATGATATCATCGATCCAGCGGTTGGAATCGTATTACATAAAAAAGTCGGCGATAAAGTTGATGAGGGTGAAGCTTTATTAATGATTCATGCCAATACTGATAAGCTTGATGCAATCAAACAAAAATTGTATGACAATATTATTGTTAGTGATAGTGCAAGCGAGCCACAATTGATTTATAAAGTGATTACGGAGTAGTCATTATAATAAGGATTTAGGAGGAACCATGTTTCAGCCAAAATTAAATAAAAAAATATCACTACTTATTGTTTTGAGTATGTTTTCAGCTAATGTTATAGCGACTGTTTTGAACAAAAAACCAACAATACCCACTTGGGAAAAGAACACAATTTATCAATTTACTATTCTACATACTAACGATCACCACGGCCGTTTTTGGCAAAATGATATTGGTGAATATGGACTTGCTGCACAAAAAACAGTCGTTGATAAAATAAGAAAGGAGGTAGCTGCTAAAGGCGGAAAATTGTTGCTTCTATCTGGCGGTGATATTAATACTGGCGTTCCTGAATCCGATGTACTTCAAGCAAAACCTGATTTTTTAGGTATGAATGAAATTGGCTACAATGCGATGGCTGTGGGTAATCATGAATTTGATCACCCTTTAACGATTATTCGTGAACAACAAAAATGGGCAAATTTTCCTTTTCTATCTGCAAATACTTACTTTAAAGGCACCGATAATCGTGTTTTTGATGCCTACGCAACATTTGATTTAAATGGTATTAAAGTGGCAGTATTTGGATTAACCACGGATGATACAACTTTTTTAGCTTCACCTAAAAATACTGATGGCATTGAATTTCATAAAACCTTACCCGAGGCGCAAAAAATTATAGCTCAGATAAAAAAGATGGAACATCCTGATATGATTATTGCTTTAACGCATATGGGACATTATGAAAATGGCGAACATGGTTCAATGGCGCCTGGAGATGTTGAATTAGCCCGCAGGTTAAAAAGTGGTGAATTAGATATGATTGTGGGTGGTCATTCACAAAATCCCGTTTGTATGGCAAGTCCAAATAAGCGCATTACCGAATATGTCCCAGGAACCCCTTGTGCACCCGATCAGCAAAACAGGACTTGGATTGTTCAAGCGCATGAATGGGGTAAATATGTTGGACGTGCAGATTTTACCTTTTTAAACGGCAAAATAACTTTGCAAAATTATCAACTAATCCCTATCAATTTAAAAAAAGAAGTCGATAATGGTGATGGTACAAAACGCCTTGAATATTACAGTGAAGAGATATTACAAGATAAAAAATTACTCGAAAATCTAAAGCCTTATCAAGAACAAGGAAAGCAACACTTACTAATTAAAAGCGGAGAGTTATCCGGCCGACTTGAAGGTGATCGTAATATTGTAAGATATCAACAAAGCAATATGGGACAATTATTGCTTAGCGCTTTTATTGAAAAAACCGGTGCTGATATGGGGATTATGTCAGGTGGTATGATTCGCGATTCATTAATTGAAGGTAATATTACTTATCGCGATATTTTAAAAGTTGAGCCTTTTGGTAATAACGTTGTTTATTTTGATCTGACGGGTAGTGAATTAATTGATTACCTCAAAGTAGCTCTTAACAAAAAACCAGGTTCTGGCGGATATGCGCATATGAAAAATATCACCTTGACACGATCAAACAATAACATTGAAGATATAAAAATTAAAAATGAGCCTATCGATTTACAAAAATCATATCGCATAGTTACGCTAGACTTTTTAGCTGCTGGTGGTGATGGTTACCCAATAACCAATACTTCACCAACTTATGTTGATACGGGTTATCGTGATGCTGATGTAGTAAAACAGTATTTTGAGAAATACTCTCCTATTAATGCATCAAATTATGAACCAACACCATTTATTTTTGAAAAATAAGTACTGAGGTAGCTATGAACATGACAGAATTTCAACTAAATTGTTATAATATAGTGACTGATCCTAATCTATCACCTAAACAAAAATCCCATTTACTTGCACTTGCAGCAGAAAATAATTTACCTTATGTAAATCTAGATAGTGAAACCCGACATGCTTTAGATGAACGTGTGATTTGCGATATGTATGAAGGTCATGCGCCCTATAAGCCCCGCTATGTGCTACCTGATTATGCTAAATTTTTAAAGCAAGGTTCAAAATGGCTAGAACTTGAGCCAGCAAAAACATTTGATGATGCATTAAATATGCTTACCATCATTTATCATCACGTTCCTTCTGTAACTGGTATGCCTGTTTATTTAGGCTGTTTAGATCAAATATTACTCCCTTATGTTGGCAATCTAACAGAAAATGAAGTTTATGAGCGATTAAAGCGCTTTTGGATTATGCTTGATCGTATTTTACCAGATGCATTCATGCATGCCAATATTGGGCCAACAGATAATGTGATCTGCCACGTTATTTTACGTGTTGATCGCGAACTTAAACAAGTTGCTCCGAATATAACGTTTATTTATGATGAAGATATCACGCCAGAATCGTTACTCAATACCGCAATTGAGAATATTTGCGAAACAGCAAAACCCCATATTGCTAATAATATGATGATTAAAAAAGATTTTGATGAAAAAGGCTACGGTGTGGTGAGCTGTTATAACTCACTGCCTGTTGCTGGTGGTGGGAGCACATTATCCAGAATTAATTTGAAAGAAGTGGCATTACGTAGTCAAGATATTGATGATTTTTTAAAACATGTTCTTCCGCACTACTGCCAATTACAGATGAATTTAATTCAAGCAAGATCAGTATTTCTTTTTGAAAAATCTAACTTTTTTAGCAATAGTTTTTTAGTTAATGAAGGATTAATTGACGCAACTCGATTCGCACCAATGTTTGGTATTTATGCGATGGCAGAAGCGATCAATATTTTACAAGAAAAATCAGGATTGGCAGGATGTTATGGTAAAAACGAAGGGGCCAATGAGCTAGCTTCAACAATTTCTAAACAACTTGCTGAATTTGTTGATAATCATAAGGTTAACTATGCTTGGAAAGGAAAGGCGATGTTACATGCGCAATCGGGCATCAGTTCCGATAGAGATGCTACACCAGGTTTACGCATACCTTATGGACATGAACCTGATCCTGTTACACACATTATGGCATTATTTAAACACCATAAATATTACACCGCTGGCATTAGTGATATTTTAACGATTGATGAAACGATAAAAAATAACCCATTAGCATTAGTACAAATTTGTAAAGCCGCATTTAAATTTGGTTTCCGTGAATTTACTGCTAATATCAGTGGTAATGATCTTGTGCGAGTAACTGGCTATATGGTAAGACTATCGGATATCAAAAAATATAAACAAGAAGGATCGCGGATTAATACGACATTTTTAGGTAGCGAAGCAGCCGAAGCGCCTGACAACAAGAGTTACTTATGTCGCACACCTCGAGTAATCAGCTATGAACAAGCCATGGGCAATCATTAATAAACTGTTACCCTTTTCTTGTGTTGACGGACCAGGAAACCGGTTAGTCATATTTTTACAAGGCTGTAATTTTAAGTGTTTAAATTGCCACAATCCTTATACTATTTCGCCGTGTAAGGATTGTGGTGATTGTGTGGCAATTTGCCCGCATCAAGCGTTAACATTTATCAATAATAAAGTTATCTGGCAATCTTCACAATGTGAGCAATGTGATACATGTATTAATACTTGTCGTCACAGTTCTACTCCAATGACCTATCAATATAGTGTTGAAGATGTTTTACTTGAGATCCGCAAATACTTGCCTTTTTTGAATGGTATTACCATTAGTGGTGGCGAAGCGACATTACAGTTACCTTTTATTGAAAGACTTTTTCATGCTGTTAAACAAGCCGAGGATTTAAAGCACCTTACCTGCTTTATTGATAGCAATGGTTACTTAGTGAAAACAGGTTGGCAAAAAGTAGAAAACGTAATGGATGGTGCGATGATCGACCTTAAAGCTTGGGATGATGATGTACATAAAAAACTCACGGGTAAAGGCAACCTACGAGTGAAAGAAACCATTAAATATCTTTCAGAAGTTAACAAATTATATGAAGTAAGGTTTTTAATTATTCCAAAACAAACCGATCTACAAGACAATGCTAAAAACATTGCAGAATTCTTAATGGATTTGGATCCTAATATTCGAATAAGAATTAATGCATTTCATAATCATGGAGTGCACGGTATCGCTAAAACATGGTCTGTAGCCACTAAACAGCAAGTCGAACTTTTTGCAGAACAATTAGAACAAAATGGGTTAAATAAAATTACCTTACCATCTGTATATTTATAATCTATTTTGCTGAAATTGAGTAATAACGGATTAAATATACGTTACAGAGGTGGAGGAGCTTTCCTCCTCTTTATTATTTTGTTTGACTCAACTTATTGTGATATATTACAAGAAATATTTGCCAGCATGTGATAACTTACTATTTGCTTTTTTTAAATGCTGCAGCAAATGCGTTCCCCATCGCGCTGTTGCCTAATGATGGCGTATTATTTTGTTTGTTGGTATGTGAGCGACTTTTAGAAGATCGACTATCTTCCTGTTTAGTTGATGAAGCAGGATCATCAAGACGCATGGTTAAAGCGATACGTTTGCGAGGAATATCTACTTCAATCACTTTCACTTTAACAATATCACCAGCTTTCACAACAGTTCTTGGATCATCAACAAACTTATCTGACAGTGCCGAAATATGCACTAAACCATCTTGGTGAACACCAATATCCACAAAAGCGCCAAAGTTGGTTACATTGGTTACCGCGCCTTCCAGAACCATGCCAACTTTTAGATCTGTCATGGTTTCGATATCATCAGCAAATTGAGCAGTTTTAAATTCAGGTCTTGGATCACGGCCTGGCTTGTCGAGCTCTTTAATAATATCTGTGACTGTTGGTACACCAAAATGGTCATCAATATAATCAACTGCGTTAAGTGATTTTAAATAATTTGTGTCACCTAGAATATCTTTTAATGATTTATGATTTTTTTCTAAAATTCGCTCTACTACAGGATAAGCTTCGGGGTGAACGGCTGATGCATCAAGCGGATTTTTACCATCCATAATTCTTAAAAAGCCAGCACATTGTTCAAAGGCTTTAGGACCTAAACGCGAAACTTTTAATAACTGCTTACGATCAGTAAATTGCCCATTTTCATTACGCCAATCAATAATATTTTGGGCAATCACTTTATTAAGTCCGGCAATACGTGCAAGTAGCATCATTGAGGCGGTATTTAAATTGACACCAACCGCATTTACACCATCTTCAACAACCGCATCAAGTTTTTTAGCTAACTGAGTTTGGCTTACATCATGCTGATATTGACCAACACCGATTGATTTAGGATCAATTTTAACAAGCTCTGCCAAGGGATCTTGTAATCGTCTTGCAATTGATACCGCACCACGGATCGATACATCAAGATCGGGGAACTCTTGTGCTGCAAGTTCAGAAGCTGAATACACTGACGCCCCTGCCTCGCTGACAATAACTTTTTGACCTTTAACTTCTGGGTATTTTTTTTGAACGTCGAGATAAAAACGCTCTGTTTCTCTCGATGCCGTACCATTACCAATAGCCACTAATTCGACTTGGTATTTAATACAAAGCGATGCCACTATCATGGCTGCTTTATCGGCTTGACCTGTATGCGGATAAATCGTTTCGGTCGCGACTAATTTACCGGTTGCATCAACAACAGCAATTTTGACGCCTGTACGTAATCCAGGATCCATCCCCATGGTCACTTTCATACCAGCTGGAGCAGCCATTAACATATCATGCAAATTGGCAGCAAATACGTTGATCGCCTCTTCTTCGGCGCGTTCACGTAATGTTGTCATTAATTCGGTTTCCATGTGCATTAGAATTTTGATGCGCCATGTCCAATTAATAACGGCTTTACGCCATTTATCTGCTGGCTGATCATTAAAATGAACATCTAAATATTCAGTGATGATTTGTTCACAATAACTTTCTTTTGGTGTTTCTTCAAATTGTGGATCGGCATTTAACGAGAGTTGTAAAAATCCTTCATTTCGACCACGAAACATCGCTAAAGCTCGATGAGAAGGCACTTTTGAAATAAGTTCACTTTGTGCAAAATAATCTCGAAATTTTGCGCCCTCTTCTTCTTTGCCACTCACCACTTGTGAAACTAAATGCGCATTATTCCAGAGATAATGCCGTACTTTTGCCAGTAATGCTGCATCTTCAGCAAATCGCTCCATTAAGATATAACGTGCACCATCTAATGCAGATTTAGTATCCGCAATACCTTTGTCCAAATTGATATACTTTTCCGCTTCAATTTCCGGATCAAGTATTGGGTTTTGCCATAAGTCATTAGCTAATGGTTCAAGACCCGCTTCAATAGCTATTTGACCACGAGTACGACGCTTAGGTTTATAAGGCAAATAAAGATCTTCAAGTTCGGTTTTACTTAACGTTTGTATGATACTTTGGCTTAATTCTGGTGTTAATTTACCTTGTTCTTCAACTGACTTTAAAATCGTTTGTTTGCGATCTTCAAGTTCACGTAAATAGCTCAATCGGCTATCTAAAGTGCGTAATTGAGTATCGTCAAGGCCTCCTGTCACCTCTTTCCGATAACGGGCAATAAATGGAACGGTACTACCTTCATCCAATAATTGGATTGCAGCTAAAACTTGCTCTGGTTTTACCGTCAGCTCACCAGCTATAATATGGCTAATTTGTTTATTAATCATGGTTATTTATCTATTTTTTAACATGTGGTAATTATATACCTATCTTCGTTTTTGTTGCAATTCAACGAATTTGATCAGTTATCTAAAAATAGCTCTACTTATCATTAATTTTTATTGAGTAAATGAATATTAAATAAAACTCATAATTAAACTCACCATTTTATTTAGCAACACATATCCCATAATAATCATAACCAGTTCCCCAAGTCGTTACATTATTATCATACAATGCTTCTATTCATATTTACATAAATAGCATTGCCATTACTTGGTGAAATTCCACTGATCCAACCATAGGTTTGATTATAAAAATTAGCTCCTAAAAATACGCCATTGCCCCCCATTCAGTAAGTAATCCATGGTGAACAGCTCTTTTATAATTATGATGAGGATGAAAATTATCACTTAAACTATTTAACCTAGCATTACTCAAATCCCTAACATTTGCTTGTCGATAATTGCCTAATCCTTCACACCACTCTTTTTGCTGAGCAGGCCAAGCAACAAAATCCCCTCGATTAATAAACCACTGCGTTATTCTAAATTTATCAATGAGCTTCAAACCCTGTTTTGTTGTGCCAATTAATTCAATATCAACAGGTAAGTTGGCTGTTGGTGCTGTAGCTTTATCTTCAACTTTACTTGATGAGTCAGGGCATTTTAACGTGACAAGCACCATATTCTTGTTATCATAAACTTTGAACCCTTTTGAGCTTGGGCTTCTGTTTTTTGTATACTTGCGGTAATTGCATTAAGCGAACTATCATCAACATTTGATGTTTTTACCATCCATGTTGTTGTATCTAATGTATTATCTATTCCATTGATCACTAAATAAAAATAAAGCCCATTTGCACCTGTAGATGGGAAATTATCTAAATAATCAGATTGTGGTATATGACCATTGTTAGTTGCTGGGTCAAAAATGCTTTTATCACCATAGGTATAGCCTCCACCAGCATAAGATATATTTGGGCTGGCATATTTAATTGCTTCGCCACCTATTTTGATATGAAATCTTCGATAAGGAGTCTTAGTTATGGCTATCTTATTATCTGGGTAATTCTGAGAGTTTGGCACACCATACTTTGTATTCAAAGAAACAGAGCCACTTACTTTAATATATGGGTAAACGCCATTTTTCAATAATGTACTAAATGTCGTTGTTGTCTGAGCTGCTGTTAATTTAACCTCATTGTTATCTGAATCTTCATAATACCATACTAGAGAAAGAGGATGGGCTGTATCTTCTGATAAAGAAATATCACCATCACCATCAACATCTATTACATCTGTATTTTGAGGTTGTTTGATTGCAGAGGATAATTTCAAACTCACTGGAGTTTTAGTCGCAATATTAATGCCTAGTGCAGAATCCAAATCGTTTGTATTAAAATAAGTTTTTCCATCATAGGTAACACCAAAATAATCAAATTCAGCATTCGATTCAATACTATTTTCAATCGAAGTAATAAAGCGAGGGCTGTGTCCTTCAATAACATTAGTGGTAACAGCCGATAATGCTAAAGACTCTGTTGAGAAAAAACTTACAAAAAAAACTAAGTTAAAAGCTAATTGGTACCGTGTAGCCATATTAATACCTAATAATAATTTTAAGTTATATAAAATCTGTTATTGAATTTCAATGATTGTTGAATTAAACCTATTTATGTAGTGCACATAACTTAATATAATTATTAGGTAAACCATTTATCATTAATAGAAGAAAAAAAACGAAAAACCATAACAAAACTTTGTTTTTATCTTTGCGACACAATTTAAATCAAAAACAACAAAATAAAAACAACAAAAACATGTGAAATACATATTAAATACTCGATTAAATACTAAAATACATAAAATAAAATGAAAAGGACGTTAAATTATGCGAATAGCAAATTATATAACAAGAGAAGGGTATTTAGCGCTCGAACACGAATTAAAATATTTGTGGAAAGAAGAAAGGCCTAAAGTTACCCAAGCAGTATCTGATGCAGCGGCCCTTGGCGATCGCAGTGAAAACGCCGAATATATCTATGGCAAACGAAGGTTGAGAGAAATCGATAGGCGGGTTCGTTTTCTAACTAAACGATTAGAATCACTGACAATTGTCGATCCTAATCCAAAACAGGAAGGCAGAGTATTTTTTGGTGCATGGGTAAAATTAGAAGATGAAAAAGAAAATCTACATATTTATCGTATTGTAGGAACGGATGAATTTGATCCTAAAAAAAATTGGATATCGATTAACAGCCCTGTAGCAAGAGCGCTAATAGGGCATAAAATTGATGATGAAATATCGGTCATTACACCAAACGGTAAAACGTATTATTATGTTGTTGATATTAGTTATCGGGATTTTGTGTAAAATTGAACCAATTTATCGCATTTTGTGTTTCAATGTATGAATTCGAAATGATTAACGCTATAATTTTGAAAAACTAATTAAATGCTTAACTTTATGATTGCCGTTAACCAGCTCTTTATCTACCCAATTAAGTCAATGCAAGGTATTGCGTTAGCTAATGCTAAATGTGTTCATGGTGGTTTTGAACATGATCGCATTTTAATGCTAAGTGAACCAGATGGTACATTTATTACTGCAAGGCGGTATCCTGAACTTTTAAAAGTTAAAACGACAATAATTGATAATCAGATAGAAGCTTCATTACCAACCAATGAGTCGATAGCAATTAATTTTGATGAATTTTCGCAAAGTAACGAAGCTACAGAAGTTTGGGGAAATCACTTTACATCACATATTGCGCCAATTAAAGTGAATCAATTTTTTAGTCATTTCCTTCAAAAAGATGTTCAATTACGCTGGATCGGCAAACAATTAAATCGTCGAACCAAGCGCTATCCTGATGTGCCAGTTAGCTTTGCTGATGGTTATCCTTATTTGTTGTTAAATCAAGCTTCATTTAATTATCTTGAGCGACATTGCCCTGAAAAATTGGATATTCGACAATTTCGAGGCAATATTGTTATTGATGGCGCATTGCCTTTTGCTGAAGATGGATGGAAGACCATTAAAATTGGCGAGGTGATTTTTGATATTGTAAAACCTTGTACTCGTTGTGTATTAACCACTTTCAATGTCAATGCAGCAAAAGCACTACACAATAATGAACCTTTAACAACATTAGCACATTTTCGTTCTGATTCAGAAGGTGACATTGATTTTGGGATGAATATGATTGCCCGAAACAGTGGAACGGTGTCTATCGGTGATAAAATTGAAATACTTGAACGACAAACAGCCAAAAACTACCTTAAAAATCTTCCTAAAAAAGCACAAAAAGACATTCAGCCTTGCACTATTACTTATAAAAATCAGAAAATTATAGGTAATAATCAACAAACTATTTTAGAACAGCTTGAACAACAGCATATTGCCCTACCCAATTCTTGTCGGGCTGGCGTATGCGGGCGTTGTTTAGTGGTTTTGGAAAAAGGAGAAGTAGAAGCATTGACTTCATCAGCGATAAAAAAGAATAAGCAAATTTTAGCCTGTAGTTGTATACCAAAAGGGGATATCGCAATAGAATTTAAAA
>NZ_LZGZ01000264.1:0-7849 GCF_001690515.1 Gilliamella sp. Fer4-1
ATTTAACTCATCTATTTTACTTCTATGTATATCTTTTTTCAGAGATTTAATATAAGCAGCACAGGAAATTGCAGTCCCCTGATTTGTACTTAACAACATTATCAGCAATCTCTTAAAAATTCGTTCTAATTTAAATTTCATAGCGCTTAGTTTTTAATACAATAATGTGTATAACTTGCGTCGATAACCGCTTGCTAGTGGATTACTTGTACCTAGTGCTGCAAGTAAATCAAGTAACGCTTTTTTTAACTGTCCGTCACCAGCATTAAGATCTTTAGTTAATGGGTTAAAAAGCAATTCAAGTGCTTCCTCATGGCGACCTACCGACATTAATTGCGAAGCTAATTGAATCATAAGTTCAGTATTGCCTGGTTGCTTGGCTAGTTGATTTTGTAACTGCTGAAGCTCTGGCGAATTAGCCGCTTGTTCAAGTAATTCGATCTCTGCTTGCAAACTATGATAATCAGCACCTTGATCTTGCAAAGGAATGGTTGCAAGTACTTCTTTTGCTTCGCTCAATTGTTTTAATTGTATATACGCTTTTATCAACAGTAATGCAATATCAGTTCTTGGCTTACCTAGATGGTCAGTTAACGATTTCCACGTCTCTTTTAATAAAGGCAAAGCTTCTTGATATTTTTCTTCATTAAATAGATTGTGTGCTTCAACTAACTTAAGTTCATCCTCATTCGGCAGCACTTTTTTTAGAAAATCGTTGATTGTTTCCTCAGGTTGTGGTCCCTGAAATCCATCAACAGGTTGCCCATTTTGAAATAAGTAAACGGTTGGGATCGCTCGTAATCCAAATTGAGCTGCGAGCATTTGTTGCTCATCACAGTTAACACTCGCTAAAATAAATTGCCCATGATGTTGATTAGCTAATTTAGTTAATATTTGAGTCATCGCCTCATAATTTGGACTTCTTGCTGACCAAAAATAAAACAACACGGGAGATTGAGATGATCGTTCAATCACCTCTTGAATATTTTGCTCATTAACATCAAAAATAAATTGATTTTGCATATTATGTCCTAGGGATATGATCGGTTATTACTTGTTGTTTAGAATTTTATCCATTAATCTATCAGGAAGCAAACGTTTAGCAATAGCTGCTATCTTAGTTATTTTTGTTACCCTGTAACGGATTTTTGGCTTAGCGTGCTCTAACGCATGATATAAATAAGGTAAAATGGCTTCAGGCGGTAAAGTGAACCGTTTAGCTATAGGCGGATTTTTTACAATTTTTTCCTTTTCAACCTGATTAACATTATTCGAAAAGTAAGTTTTTAATGGTCCTGGCTCAATTAAACTAACCTTGATATTGGTCTTAGCCAATTCCAGCCTTAATACATCAGACCACGCTTCTAATGCATATTTACTCGCTGAATAAGCTCCTCGCCCAGGCGTTGCAACTATTCCAACAATAGAACTTGTTTGAATAATACGCCCTTCATTTTGTGCCAGCATGGCAGGAAGTAATAATTGCGTCAACTGATGTACACCAAAAAAATTCGTAGAGAATTGAGATTCCAACTGTTCACGGCTGATCGTGTTTAATCGTCCATAAACACCAAAACCGGCATTATTAAATAACGCATATAATTTACCTTCTGTTAAGGCTATAACCGTTTGGGCAGCTTGTTTAACTGATTCTGGATTATCAAGATCAAGCAACACTGTTTCAAACCCTTGCTCGATAAGTTTTTGCTGATCTGATAATTTTCGACACGACGCTATAACACGATAACCGCGTTTTTTTAATGCAATTGCCGAAATAAGCCCTATTCCACTTGAGCACCCTGTGATAAAAATTGTTCGCAATTTCAGCTCCGATTGATTCATATATTGTCAAATTTATCTTCTCAAATTATGATAGCATATCTAAATTAAAGTTACCCAAACAAAGCCCAGAGGATCGTATGAAAATCGCCATTATTGCAGCCATGGAAGAAGAAGTCGCCATTTTAAAAAGTAAAATCACCAATTATCATGTTGAACACTATTTAGGTTGTGATTTTCACTGTGGGCAAATTGCGGGCTGTGACATTGTGTTACTGCAATCAGGTATTGGTAAAGTCGCTGCAGCATCAGGAACAACATTATTATTAAACAATTATAAAGTTGATGCCGTTATCAATACAGGGTCGGCTGGCGGGCTATCTTCTAGCCTCAATATTGGTGATATTATTGTTTCAAAAGATGTTTTTTACCATGATGTTGATTTAACCGCTTTTGGCTACAAACCAGGGCAAATGTCTGGTTGCCCTGTGGCATTTGCCGCAGAGCCTAAATACCAATCATTAGCTAAAAATTGTATCGAAAAACACGGCGTTAATGCAATTGAAGGCTCTATTGGTAGTGGCGATGCATTTATCAATGGTAAAAGCAATTTGGCAAGAATAAAACAAACTTTCCCTCATGCCATTGCTGTTGAAATGGAAGCAGCTGCCATTGGGCATGTTTGCTGGCTATTTAAAGTGCCATTTGTCGTTGTTCGAGCTATTTCAGATAATGGAGATAGTGAATCTGCTGTTGATTTTCAAGCCTTTTTAAAATTAGCCGCAAAACAATCGTCGTTGATAGTTGAAGCAATGCTAAGTGAGCTTGCGTGAATTATCTTTTCTGGTTTGACATATTAGGGACTATTGTATTTGCTATTTCTGGCGTATTATTAGCAGCCAAAAAAGAAATGGATCCCATTGGCGCTTTAGTTTTAGCTGTCATCACCGCCATTGGTGGTGGCACCATTCGCGATATAGTTTTAAATCATGGACCAATCTTTTGGATCTCTGATTCGACTGATTTGTATGTTGCTATCGTTACCTCGTTAGTGACAATGCTTTTATTACGTTATTCACCTTCAATCACGATACCTAAATGGTTATTTTTTGTATTAGATGCTATCGGGCTTGCAGTATTTGTAGGCATTGGTGTGAATAAAGCCATTGACTCTAATGTAAACAGCTTAGTAGCCGTGTGTATGGGAGTAATGACGGGTGTTGGTGGCGGTATTCTTAGAGATGTGCTAGCTCGAGATATTCCAATGGTATTTAAAACCGACATTTATGCTACGGCTTGCTTAATTGGCGGTGCAACTCATGTTATCGCCTATAATGCACTCAAACTCCCATTGGAATATTCAACATTGATTGGTATTATTACCACGCTTATTATTCGATTATTGGCTATTTATCGTAAACTCACTTTACCTATTATTGGATTAAAAAATACTTAAACCTCAAAATTAAACCTACACGCAACCAATCATTAAGAGCAATATGGTTTAAATAAAGATTTACGCCAGCCTGTTAATAATTCTGGCTCATTGCCCTTTTTATCTACTTTCCATTTTACATACTGATTAATTAAGCGCCGTGAAAGCAATAAATCCTCACTAAGCTTTGTTTTTAAAGAAATAGCCTGTGCTGCTTGTTTTAGTTCTTCGGTAATTTTTTTATAATCAGGGTAACTATTCACTCGGCAGATAGTTGAAATGTCGGGTGTAGGGGCAGCTAAAATATCTAAAATTGCTTGCCCATATAACCGAATTTCCTTCCCCTTTACACCTAACTTGTCAAGTTCAGCTAATGAAGTGGGCAAGTAACGAGCTATTTTCCATAATACTTCTTCACGAATCACAAAATTTAAAGCAATATCTTGCTCTTTGGCCAGCTTGTATCGCCAACTCGCTAATTTATACAATTGCCCTAAACTTTTACCTTTCAGTTGCCAACTATTTTTAATGTTTAAATAAGCATCGTTTGGATCTATTATTTCACATTTCCGATCTACTGTCATTTGGCACTCTTGATAAGCTGCTTGTAAATAATGATTAGTAGTTAATTTTTCCTTTAAAATGTTGATTAATGGAAAAAGATATAATACATCGTTAATAGCATAGTTACACTGCTTTTCAGTTAAGGGTCGTTTTAACCAATCTGTTCGAGTTTCACTCTTATCAAGCTCAACTTCTAAATATTTTTTTACCAAGCTAGCATAACCACTACTTAAAGGATTATCTAAAAAAGAAGCTAATATTTGGCTATCGATAATTGGAGTTGGCACAATACCAAAATGATGAAGAAAAACTTCGATATCCTCACTGCACGAATGAAAATATTTTTCAATTTTAGGATCATTTAACATCACTAAAAAAGGTTGCCAATTAGTAATATTAATAGGATCAATTAACGCAGCACATTTACCATCAAACACTTGTAATAGTCCTAAGTGAGGATAAAAAGTTCGAGTCCGAACAAATTCAGTATCTAAAGCAATTGCTGAGCTATTTTCAATTTTTGAACAATAATCAGCTAACTGATCATTAGTTACAATAAGTTGATAAGACAAAATCAAACTCCTATTAAAATATGTTTATTCTTTGTGTATGCTTTTTTCAAATTCTATATCAATTACTACAATCTCAGAACGTGTCATTAGCCGAATTGGTGGTCCCCAAAAACCATACCCGCTACTGACAATACTAGTAAAATGATGATCTTGATTTTGGTACAAACCATAAGTATTTTTATACATTAATTTTTCAACGAGATTGATCGGAAATATTTGTCCTGCATGGGTATGGCCAGAAATCATCAAATCAACACCTAATTCTGCTGGTTCATTAAGATCTTTGGGTTGATGATCGAGTAAAATAATTGGTGTATTGGTATCAGTAAACATAATCAAATCGGACAATGATGCCCGTTTCACATCATAGAGAAATGAAGAAAAATCATCTCGGCCAACTATCGTGATACCTAAATCATCAAAAGAAATAATATCATCCTTTAAGACTTTCATACCTGCTTGCCTAAAAGCGCTAATAATATCTTCTTCTCGGTTATTTACTTCATTTGTCGCTAAATACTCATGATTACCGAATATGACATAAGTACCATATTTAGCTTTTAATTGTCGAAATTGCAGATCAAAATCATTTTGGATAAAAGGTTTTAAGCGTTTATCCAATGTATCTCCAGTAATAACAATAAAATCAGCATTAAGCTTATTGACATCATCAACCATTTGTTGAACAAATTGGTGTGTAGTTAACTCATTAATATGAATATCAGAAAGCTGTACAATACGTAAATGCTCGGTATTAGCTAGTTTATTTATCTTAACCTGATAATAAACAATCTTGGGGTTAATTGCCATTTCATGACCAAAGCAAAATAATAATACTACTATAACGATATATGCAATTTTAAGCCATAGATTAGGTTTTACTTGTTTTTTACTTAGCCAACGTACAGTATCAAAAATAAGCAATACAAAAAAGCAACAAATTATTAAGCCAGTAATAGTATTACAAAACAAAGGTAACCAATAAGTTGAAATACCATTCACTATTTTTAAAAAAATGAGCGATAGTCCCGCTATAAAAACAACAATCCAATAAATAAACCGACAACAACCTGTGACATAAAAATCAAACCAAAACAGCCATCGTTTTCCCAGATAGATGGTTGCTAAAACACTAACCACAAATACTATAAAAATAGTAATAAAATTGACAAACCCCATAATTATCCGAGCAGTTGAATATAAAAAAATGCTATAATAGCAAAATTAATTTCTATAGTACCAATTAGTTTTATGAATATTAAAAAAGACCAATTGTTCTCAACACCGATTGATAAACTAGGCGATTGGACGTTTGATGATAAAGTTGCCGAAGTTTTTCCTGATATGGTGCAACGCTCTGTTCCTGGTTATTCTAATATCATATCAATGATCGGTATGTTAGCTGAACGATTTGTACAACCCAATTCAACAATTTATGATTTGGGTTGCTCATTAGGTGCTGCTACATTATCTATTCGTCGTCATATTACTCAAGAAAATTGCCAGATTATCGCAGTCGATAACTCCCAACCTATGGTTGAACGCTGTAAAAGGCATATTGAGTCTTATAAATCCAATACACCTGTGGATATAATATGTGATGATATTTGCAACATCAATATGCAAAATGCATCAATGGTGGTGCTCAATTTCACTTTACAGTTTTTAACCCCAAAAAAACGCCAACGTGTTTTGAATAATATCTATAACGCACTGAAACCTAATGGCATTTTAGTGCTCTCGGAAAAATTTAGCTTTAGCGATACAACAGTCGATGAATTGTTATTTAATATGCATCATGATTTTAAACGTGCTAATGGCTATAGTGAACTTGAAATCAGTCAAAAACGTAATATGTTAGAAAACGTCATGCTAACAGATACAATCCAAACGCATAAACAGCGACTATCTGAAGCAGGTTTTAGACATATTGATACATGGTTTCAATGTTTTAATTTTGGATCTATTATTGCCATAAAATAGCCAATTAATTTCAGCGCAACTGATAAGGATGAAAAAATGATTGATTTTGGTGATTTTTACCAAATTATTGCAAAAAATAAACTTAGCCACTGGCTAGAAGTGTTGCCAGCTCAGCTCGCAAATTGGCAAAGACAAAATAGCGATAACCGTTTCAATCAATGGCTAAATAGTATTAAACACTTACCATCTAAGGCCCCTTTTCAAATTGATTTACTGCATAGTGTAACTGTCAATAGTGAATATCCTATATCTTCAGGCGAGCAACAACGAATTACCCAACTACTGAAAACCATGATGCCATGGCGTAAAGGCCCTTTTCACTTATATGGTATCGATATTGATACTGAATGGCGTTCTGATTGGAAATGGGAGCGCCTAATTAATCATATCGATAGCCTAAAAGGAAAAATTGTCTTAGATGTAGGTTGCAATAGTGGTTATCATTTATGGCGAATGATTGGCGCAGGGGCAGAACTGGCTGTTGGAATTGATCCAATGGCACTTTATCTATGCCAATTTGAAGCTATTCGCAAACTTTTGGGTAACGATCAAAGAGCGCATTTATTGCCTTTAGGCATTGAGCAACTCCCTAAACTTAATGCTTTTGATACGGTATTTTCAATGGGGGTGTTATACCATCGTAGGTCTCCACTTGATCATTTATTCCAATTAAAAGATCAGCTAGTTGAAGGAGGTCAGTTAATTCTGGAAACTTTAATCATCGATGGAGATGAACATCAAGCATTAATGCCAGGTGATCGCTATGCACAAATGCGTAATGTCTACTTTATTCCATCGGTTCCAACCATGATTAATTGGCTCAATAAATGTGGTTTTTCGGATATAAAAGTGATAGACATTTCACAAACTAGCTTAGATGAACAACGCAAAACTGAATGGATGGAATCGGATTCGCTTGCTGATTTTTTAGATCCTGATGATCCAACCAAAACCATTGAAGGATACCCTGCGCCAATACGGGCTGTTTTTATCGCTAAAAAATAAGACAAATCAGTATATAGGTAGCCACAGCTGTAATATAACATTACAGTTAAATGTGTAAAAATAACCTAAAACAAGAGTGGCTAGCTTATTACATTTTGATGAAGAATATACAGTTATCCAATGCAAAACACTTTGTAAAATCCTCTAACATATTATTAAATTAAAAGCATATTATTAAATTAAAAGAAAGTTGGTTAGCTACCGACCAGCTTGATGATAGCAATATGTTATCTTATTACCTAAGATAAGATTATCATATTTTAAATGTATGACTTACTTACGAGCATATCTAATGTCTATAATCATCTAACTCAATTATTGTTCTATTAAAATTCCTCTGATCACTTATTCATTTAAATTAGCTTAAAATTTCAGTTTAAATGGTTTGTAAAAATAAAAAGTTAACTAATGTTCGCTGGATATTTATATTCAACTCAAACAATTAGGTATATTACAAGTAGATTTTTTATCCATATAATTATACTATACAAAGATTTTCTGGAAATTATCA